>REBL01000258.1 GCA_007692755.1 Nodularia sp. (in: cyanobacteria)
TCAGAATTAAAATACATCAGTGTATTACGACATACCAGCAAATCTAAACGAGAAATTGGCGCATCTTGTAGCAAGTCATGACGACCAAAAATCACCGAGCGGCGCAAATCTTGGCGAAAAATATAGTTATTACCTGTAATTTCAAAATATTTTTCTTTCAGTTCCGGTGGTACTAACTGGAGATCCTTCTCTGAATACACAGCTTGACGGGCTTGATTGAGAGCTTCTTCATCTACATCTGTGGCATAAATTTTTACCCGTTGGCGAAATTCTTCTGCTCCCAAAATTTCCGCCATTAGTATAGCCAAAGTGTAAGCCTCCTCTCCAGAGGCACAACCAGCACTCCAAATCCGAATTTGGTCAGAGTCATTTTTCCGGGATACAAGATGGGGTAACACTTGCTCGGCTAAGTATTCCCAGGCTGAGATATCTCGAAAAAAGGCAGTGACATTGATCAGAATTGTATTAAACAGTTGATGAAATTCGTCTTGATAAACTTCTAAATAGTCTAAATAATCCTCAAAGCTTTCAATGCTTAAATATTGCATTCGCTTGCGGACTCGACGCATCAAAGTTGAACGTTTATAGCCTGTAAAATCAAAGCCCCGGCTTTGTCTAAGATAAGTAAGTAGATGTTCAAATTCAGGATTGTTTTCTGCGGAAGTCATAAATCAGGAATGGGGAATGGGGGAAACGGGACGCAGGAACATTTTTTGTCCCCATCCCTTATATTTTTTCTCTGCCTAATGCAAGATGTTTTCTAACCTATCGCGTTTCCTAGTCTGCTGTGGATTTAGTTGTGTATATAGGACTCATATTTGATTTATGAAACATACGTAGGGTGTGTTATCACGAAGTGTAACGCACCAAGACCCAGAAGACTGTTGGCAGAGAAAATCCTAAATCCTTCCCCCCTGCTCCCTGCTCCCTGCTCCCCTGCCTCTTCTAGCCCATAACTAAAGTTACCAAGGTTGCTGATATCTGATCCAAAGGTAAAATAAAATCTACATTACCAGTATTAATTGTCGCACTAGGCATCCCAGCAAATTCACTGCTTTTTTTGTCTTGGGCAATGACAGTCCCGCCCATTTTATGGATAGCTTCTACTCCCGTTGCGCCGTCCCTACCTGTTCCCGTTAAGACAACAGCGATCGCTCGGTCTTTGTAACTAGCTGCAACCGATGCAAATAACAAATCAGCCGAAGGGCGGAGAAAATGTACTGGTTTTGACTGGGACAAAGACAGTGTGCCATCGCTGTTGACCAGTAAATGATAATCAGGTGGGGCAATGTAAACTGTTCCTGGGGTAAGACAGTCTCCCTGTTGTGCCTGCTTGACTTTTAGGGCAGTGTGTCGAGTTAAAATCTCTGACATGAGGGAGCGATGCTGAGGAGCCAGATGTTGCACCAGAGCGATCGCGGCGGTAAAATCTTTTGGTAATGTTGATAGTATTTTAGTCAGGGCTTTTAAACCGCCAGCCGACGATGCTATGGCCACAATATCGAAGTTAGCATTAGCAAAGCGAGGTGGATAATTCTCAGCATCTTCTGCCCTCTGTATCATAATTGCTTGGCCGATTGTAATAGCCAAATTTTTAGTAATACTATAGTTATAGATGAATTCATTTCATTTTCTGAATTTTTTGAGCTTAGGAGTAGGACGCATCGCTTCTCTACCCAGAATAAACATTCCCGTTACACCCAAGCTGACAAACCAAACATATTCATACCAATATTGGCGAATTTGCTCAATTGTATTGAGTGCTGGATGTAAAGTGTTCAAATAAAGCAGCAGCACAAGTAACATCAACGCCCCAAAACCAACACAGCTTAAACCAATATAAATTCGCGCTGGACGCAGTTCAAAATCGCTAATTTCTTCGAGATTAATTGCTGCCAGTTCTTCCAAAGACTCATCAGCCACAGTTGAAGCTACCTGCAACTTCTGACTGAGCTTTGGCGGTAATATAGGTTTCAGTGCCGCTACAGTAGGGCGACGTAGCGCCGCCTCGCTGTATCGCAGCAATTTCAGTGGCTGACGAGTTGGACTTGGTTGAGCAAATTCTATATTTTTCGCAGGAATTGGGGCAGTGGCTTTGCCTTCAAAATCCATAGCATACCAAAGAAGAAATAGGATATTAATAGCCTAGCTAATCAGTTAGTATTTCGGCAAATACCAAAAGTTAAATTAAGACCCGCTCAAAAGCCTCAATTAAGCGGTCAACTTCCTCCAGGGTGTTGTAATGTACCATACTGACGCGGATGATTCCACCTTGGTCAGCTAATCCCAAATATTCAATTAGGCGTTTAGCATAAAAATCGCCGTAGCGAATTCCAATATAATCAGGGTCAACTTGAGGGGGAATAGTTGAGCTATGAATGCCGTCAACGGCAAAAGCTATGGTAGGTACACGCGATTCACGATGCGCCGTTGGTTTACCGATGACGCGAATTTTGGGTTGACTATTGAGGTATTGTAGCAGGCGATCGCTCAAATTTTCTTCATGCACACTAATCAAATCAAACACCTGCATCATTTGATTTCTGATTTCAGGTGCAGTTTGCTCACCATAGTGTAATTGTGCTAATTCACTCAGATAATCACATAAACCTAACATCCCATAAGTTAATTCAAAGTTAAGATTGCCTAACTGAAATTTATAAGGAATATCTGACTGCTCAATAAAATAATGATTCAGTCCCGGCATCCTGAATAAGTGTTCTGATTTCCCATAAAGTAAAGCACAGTGAGAACCATAAACCTTATAACAACTTAGAACATAAAAATCTACATCTAAATCTTGGACATCAATTAATCTATGTGGGGCATAAGCGACTCCATCCACACAAACCATCGCCCCACGTTCATGCACAAATGTAGTAATTTCTTTAATCGGGTTGATAGTTCCCAAAATATTAGAAGCATGAGTCAAAGCCACTAATTTTGTGCGCTGACTCATTAATAGTTCTAAATCTTCCAAATGTAGTTCTAAAGTATCTGGGCGAATTTGCCAAACCTTAATTTTAATTCCTTGCTTCTCCAGAGCAACCCAAGCGCCAATATTAGCTTCATGGTCACAGTTAGTCACAATCACCTCATCCCCAGGTGTAAAAGTTTGGCTCAAACACAGTGAAAGTATTTTTAACATCATGGTACTGGATGCTCCCATGACCACTTCATTTGGTGATTTAGCGTTAATCAACGTCGCCATTCCCCGATTAGCCAAAGCCACCCTTTCCCCAGCTAGTTGAGAAATTTCATAAGAAGCCCCCAGTTGGACATTAGTAGTCAGGAGAAATTCACTAATTCTATCTACTACTTTTTTCAGAGTTTGTGACCCACCAGCATTATCAAAAAAAGTCCAATTTCCTGCCAGGGCTGGAAAATATGGGCGCACCTTGTCAATATTCAGGTACATAGTCTAATTATTCTCTAATTGGCTTTCTAAATCGAAGATACACCACAAACCCAGGATAACGGATGAAAATGTATCTTTTCTCCCCGACTTAGCCAACAGGTATCTCACCCAGTAGGCAATTTACATCCTGTTGTGGTAAGTAATCATCAACAACTGCGTACACTAGAACATATGGGGAAAACTTTGATTTCTCACCTCACTTGCGGTAAAGGGGTGTTATTTTCAAATTAAGTCAAATTAAGTCAATTTAATTAAACATAAAACCTTATTTGAGACTTTTTGAGCTAAATCATTAATTAGAGCCGATAACGCCGATTCTCAAGCCTCCCAATTTTTACTATCTGGTGACAAAATCAAGTTTTTTGAAGGTGTCTACCTAAAGACTGATACCAATTCGTGTTTAAATATGCGATTCTTAGCAAAGTGTATGGATATAGAGTTCATCTCATCTGAACTCATAACAGAAAAATACCTTTGTAACTGCAACTTAGTATTAGAGAAAAGAGGTTTCTCATGAATTGAGATGTTTTTATTCTTCACAATTTACTCTGATTTTTTTGATAAGTTAAAGGTAGAGCCACAAAAATATTGTGTTAAATATCAATTCCTTGAGCAAAAGCAAAAGAATGAGCTATGGATACTGCTGTTAGATATGATATTGGGATTATTAGGGAAGAAGCACATCAACTGGTCAAGAAGGGACTTCTTGACCGCCAACAGCCAATTTACTCCCTATGTAGATATGTTCCCAATCGGGACTGGATATTGTTTGAAAAGGAGCTAGAAAAGCATGAATTTCTCCTCAGAGATAGAATTATTGACCTATTGAGTAGTGAAACTTGGGAAGAAGATTAATATTATATTATTGCTGCATTATGATCACGATTGAAGTTACAGCCACAGTAGTGATAATAGAGCCTTTTGCTATTAAAGGTAAAATTTAATTTGTATTAATCAAAATACACAAGAAATTCTCAGAAAAAACCCCGAATTAATTCGGGGTTTTTAAATTTGAGTTGTGATAAATGAAATTTTTACAATCCTCATATCTTGCATATACCGGAATTCTGGTTGTTCACAAATGTTCGATAAATGTTAGACCAACTTTTATAATTCTTGACCAATAGTTCCTTAATGGTACAAGCCCCCAGATTTATCTGTGGAATCAATCA
>REBL01000084.1 GCA_007692755.1 Nodularia sp. (in: cyanobacteria)
AAGATTTACCTTTTGAGAAGCTAGTAGAAGCATTACAGCCAAATCGAGATTTAAGCTATAACCCCTTGTTTCAGGTAATGTTTGTGCTTCAGAATCCTGCATCAAATAGTATCTGGAAAACTGAGGAAATAGAAACAGGAACAGCCAAGTTTGATATCCTGCTCTCAATGATGGATACAAAAGAGGGATTGACAGGAACACTAGAATACAACACCGACTTATTTAACCCAGATACCATAGTCAGGATGGTAGAGCATTTCCAAACCTTGTTAGAGAGTATAGTTGGTGATCCCTATCAGGGTATTTCTGAGTTATCAATATTGACACCTACTGAATGTCAGATGCTATTGGTAGATTGGAACAACACTCAGATTGATTATCCCCAAGAAGCTTGTAGCCATCACTTATTTGAGGCGCAGGTAGAAAAAACACCGGATGCGATCGCCCTAGTCTTCGCTAACCAAGAACTTACCTATGGTGAATTAAACATACGAGCCAATCAACTGGCTCACCACCTACAAAGTCTCGGTGTGCAACCAGAAACTTTGGTTGGGATTTGCATGGAACGCTCTATGGAAATGGTAGTGGGAATCTTAGCTATCCTCAAAGCAGGTGGCGCGTATTTGCCGCTAGATCCTAGCTATCCTCCAGAGCGTTTGACGTTCATGTTAGAAGATGCTCAACTACCATTGTTGCTAGTGCAACCGCATCTAGTTGATGAACTACCACCACACGCAGCCAAAGTAGTAAATATAGATACTGATGGTGTAGCATTCGCTAACTACAGCCAAGCTAACCCAGACAGTAGTATAGAACTAGAAAACGCAGCTTATGTAATTTATACTTCTGGTTCCACAGGAAAACCCAAAGGAGCGATCAACACTCACAAAGGTTTATGCAACCGCTTACTGTGGATGCAGGAAACTTATCAATTAACTTCAAGCGATCGCGTTTTACAAAAAACACCCTTTAGTTTTGATGTCTCTGTCTGGGAATTCTTCTGGCCTCTATGTACTGGTGCAACTTTAGTGGTAGCTAAACCAAGTGGCCATCAAGATGCAAGTTATTTAGTCCAACTCATCGCCCAACAGCAAATTACGACATTGCACTTTGTACCCTCAATGCTGCAAGTGTTTTTAGAGGAACCAGGACTAGAAAAGTGTGATAGTATCAAACGAGTAATTTGTAGTGGTGAAGCACTACCTTGGGAACTCCAAGAACGCTTCTTTGAGCGGTTGAACTCAGAATTACACAATCTTTACGGTCCAACAGAAGCTGCTATTGATGTGACAGCGTGGTGCTGCCAACCAAACAATAATGAAAAAATTGTTCCCATAGGTCGCCCCATTGCCAACACACAGATATATATATTAGATAAACAATTCCAACCTGTGCCAATTGGGATTCCGGGTGAATTGTATATTGGTGGCGTGGGTTTGGCTCGGGGGTATTGGCATAGACCTAAATTAACTAACGAAAAGTTTATTTCTAGTCCCTTTGAACCAGAGAAACGTCTTTACAAAACAGGAGATTTAGCACGTTATCGTGCTGATGGAGCCATTGAATTTTTGGGAAGAATTGATCATCAAATTAAACTGCGGGGTTTTCGGATTGAACTAGGAGAAATTGAGGCGGTCATAGCACAACATTTTCATGTGCGCGAAACAGTAGTTATTGCTCAGAAAAATCGCCTGACCGCTTATGTAGCTACTAACCAAAAACCCAATTTTTCTCTCAATGAAATAAGGCATTTGCTCAAAGAAAAACTGCCTGAATATATGATGCCTGCTGCCTTTGTAGTGTTAGAAGAGTTACCTCTTTCACCTAATGGCAAAGTAGACCGTCGTGCTTTACCTGCACCAGATAACTTGCGTCCAGAATTAGCCAATAATTATCAACCTCCCCAGTCTGAGGTAGAAAAATCAATAGCTAGGGTTTGGAAACAGGTACTAAACCTAGAAAAAGTGGGTATTCATGATAATTTCTTTGACCTTGGGGGACATTCTTTACTGGTTGTCCAGGTAAACAACAAATTACGAGAAATTTTGCATCGAGATTTATCAGTTGTAGAAATTTTTCAGAATCCAACTATTAAGTCACTGGCGGAACATTTAAGCCAAAAATCATCAACACCCACAACTTTAGGGAAAATGCGCGAAAGAGTAGATCAACAAAGAGAAGCTCTCAATCAACGCAATTCAGTATTAATGAAACAACGGAATAATATTAAGTAATTGAAAAGGTGAGTTATGGAAAGCATTGCCATTATCGGCTTGTCTGGGCGGTTTCCTGGCGCAAAAAATATTGCGGAATTTTGGCAAAATTTATGTGAAGGAGTTGAGGCAATTTCTCAATTCAATGAAGAGGAGTTAATTTCTGCCGGAGTAGATAAATCATTATTCAATAATCCTAACTATATAAAAGCTGGTGCTGTATTAGAAGGCGTTGATTTATTTGATGCTGGTTTCTTTGGCTTAAATCCTAAAGAAGCAGAAATGACTGACCCGCAACATCGGTTATTTTTAGAATGTGCTTGGGAAGCCTTGGAAAATGCTGGTTATGACGTTCAAAGATGCGAAAGTCGGATTGGAGTTTATGCAGGTGCTAGTTTAAATAATTATTTGCCATTTAAGTTAAATATTGACCAAATTGGTTCAGCAAATAGTTTCCAAAAACTAATTGGAAATGATAAGGATTTTCTATCTACTCGCGTTTCCTATAAATTAAATCTGACGGGGCCGAGTTTAACAATACAAACGGCTTGTTCTACTTCCTTAGTCGCCACAACTTTAGCTTGTCAAAGCTTATTGAATTATCAATGTGATATGGCTGTGGCTGGTGGGGCTTCAATTCGTGTACCCCAAAAAACAGGGTATTTACATCAAGAAGGAGGGATTTTATCACCTGACGGTCATTGTCGCGCCTTTGATGCCAAAGCAAAAGGGACAATTATTGGTAATGGCGTAGGAGTGGTGCTATTAAAGCGGTTATCGGATGCGATCGCCGACAGGGATCATATCTATGCTGTGATTAAAGGTAGTGCCATCAATAACGATGGTTCTGGGAAAGTAGGCTATACAGCACCCAGTGTCAACGGACAAGCAGAAGCGATCGCCGAAGCGATCGCCTTAGCTAACGTTGCACCTGAGACAATCACCTATATCGAAACTCACGGTACAGGAACAGCGTTAGGCGATCCCATTGAAATCTCTGCGTTGACAAATGTTTTTCGGGCTGAGACTGAGAAAACAGGTTTTTGTGCAATTGGTTCTGTCAAAACTAATATTGGGCATTTAGACGCGGCGGCTGGGGTTACAAGTTTAATCAAAACCGCTTTGGCTTTGCAACATAAACTAATTCCTCCCAGCTTAAATTTTGAAGAACCTAATCCAGAAATTGACTTTGCTAATAGTCCTTTTTACGTCAATACTCAATTGACTCAATGGAATGCAACTTCCACACCACGCCGTGCGGGAATTAGTTCTTTAGGTATTGGCGGAACTAATGCTCATGTAATTTTAGAAGAAGCACCATCTTTAAGAGAGCAGAGGAGCGGAAGCGCAGGGGAGCAGGGGAAAAATTATCAGTTATTACTACTTTCCGCTAAGACTGATTCAGCTTTAGAAACAGCTACTCAAAATCTGGCTCAACATCTCAAACAACATCCTGAATTAAATTTGGCAGATGTCGCATACACACTGCAAGTAGGGCGTGGAGTTTTCAATTATCGCCGCATCTTAATTTGTCAAAATACCCAAGAAGCCATAAATATCCTCGAAAATCCAGATAATCAACAACTATTAACTCACTTTGAAGAACCCACTCAACGCTCCATAACCTTCATGTTTCCCGGACAGGGCGCTCAATATGTGGAAATGGGTAAAGAACTTTACCAGACTGAGCCGATATTCCGGGAACAGGTAGATAGTTGTTGTGTGCTACTCAAACCCTATTTAGGTTTAGATTTACGTGCAGTTATTTATCCACAAGAGTCGGAAAAACCAGCAACATCAAAACAACTCAAACAGACTTCACTCGCACAACCAGCATTGTTTGTAATTGAGTATGCTTTGGCTCGACTGAGGATGTCTTGGGGTATCTCACCACAAGCAATGATTGGCCACAGTATAGGAGAATATGTAGCCGCTTATTTAGCTGGTGTCATGTCTTTAGAAGATGCCTTAGCTTTAGTTGCTGTGCGGGGAAAACTGATGCAGCAAATGTCTCCTGGTGCAATGCTTTCTGTTTCCGCATCAGCAACAGCAATTAAAGATTTATTGTCTGAAAATCTAGCTTTAGCTGCTAGTAATGCACCTTCTTTATGTGTAGTTTCTGGAAGTTATGATGCTATAGATGTACTGCAACAAAAGTTAAGTGCATTAGGTATAGAATATCGCCGATTGCATACTTCCCATGCTTTTCATTCCTCGATGATGGCACCGATGTTAGAAGCATTCATGGCGGAAGTGAAAAAAGTCAAACTTAGTCCTCCCCAAATTCCCTTTATTTCTAATGTAACGGGTACTTGGATTACCCCCGAACAGGCCACAGACCCAGCCTACTGG
>REBL01000171.1 GCA_007692755.1 Nodularia sp. (in: cyanobacteria)
AGTCTGGGCCGTGTCTCAGTCCCAGTGTGGCTGATCATCCTCTCAGACCAGCTACTGATCGTCGCCTAGGTGCGCTTTTACCACACCTACTAGCTAATCAGACGCGAGCTCATCTTCAGGCAGCAAGCCTTTCACCTCTCGGCATATCCGGTATTAGCCACAGTTTCCCGTGGTTGTCCCCGACCTGAAGCTAGATTCTCACGCGTTACTCACCCGTCCGCCACTATCTCCGAAGAGACCGTTCGACTTGCATGTGTTAAGCATACCGCCAGCGTTCATCCTGAGCCAGGATCAAACTCTCCGTTTTGTTGTGCTTAGAGTTTTATCCGAAACAACAAGTTGTTTCAGAATCCTGTAAAATTTTTTGATTAACCTTTGGGGTCTCTCCCCAAACTAAATCTTCTTGACGAGGATTGGTTATTATTTAGCTTTCAAAGTATTCTGTTTTCACGGTTCAGGTGTTGCGGCTTTCGCCTTGGCACTTATTTAATATAGCGACTCTGTTTGGTTTCGTCAAGGGGTTGAGCAAAGTTTTTTTTAATGGGGCGATACTAAGCGTCGTTTGCCTTGCCCACAGCCGAGTTGCCAGGATTTGGAGTGTTCCATATATCTATATATGATGTATGGGAATCAAGAATAGGCGTAAATAATGAATAACTATGACTGGATTGTGGTTGGGGCAGGAATTACGGGTGCGGCGATCGCCTACGAAATAGCGAAAACTGGTTTTAGTGTACTTTTGTTAGAACAACACGGCACACCGGAGAATGCAACTCGTTATAGTTATGGTGGGCTGGCTTATTGGTCTGGGAGTACGCCACTGACGTGCCAACTATCTGAAGAGGCGATCGCTCTTTACCAGAACTTGGATTTAGAGTTGGACGCTGAGACTGAGTTTCGGGAACTAGATTTATTACTCACTATTGCTGCTGATAGCGACCCACAAGCAGCTGCTGCATCCTATAATCATGTTGCTATTCCACCTCGGCTACTCAATATAAAAGAAGCTTGTGAGTTAGAACCACTACTGAATCCAGAGGCGATCGCCGGGGCTTTGACTGTTAAACATGGTCATATCAACCCAGATAAAACGACTCAGGGCTATATTCAAGCCTTTTTGCGTGCTGGGGGTGAAATGCAAATTGCCCAAGTGATGGATTTGCAGACTATCTCGTCTTCTAACGCAGGGATGAAGTTGACGGGTGTACAAACAAATATTGGCACTTACCACAGTAATAATGTGGTGATTTGCGCGGGTGGATTTAGCAGACAGCTACTGAAATTGGCTGGTATTCCTATGAAGCTGTATTTTACCCATGCTGAGGTAATCGAAACTCCACCTGTTGATTTGAGTTTACGCACTTTAATCATGCCAGCAAATCTGCAACGGTTTCAGATGGAGGCAGAATCTACTAAAGTTGATGAGTTATGGCAAGACAGCAGTAATGAACTACTTCCACCGATTTTAGATGTGGGTGCGGTTCAGTTTCAAGATGGTAGTTTGCGTTTGGGTCAAGTTAGCCGTGTCCTCACAGATCCTTTTGGCAAGGTCAATGCTGAGGAAAGTGAAAGGTGGCTACGAACAAGTATTCAGCAAGTTTTACCGACTTTGGCGCATTTACCAGGAACTTGGCATCATTGTTTGGTGGCTTTTAGTAGCGATCGCCTACCTTTAATTGGGGCTATTCCAGGATTTGAGGGTGTTCATATTTTTTCTGGTTTTAGTAACCCGCTGGTGATCGTACCACCTTTGGCTCGGCGTTTTGCTAATTTTTTGGCTGGGAAGGAGGATGAAATTATTAGTCAGTTATCGCCTGGGCGTTAGGGTTGGTTGGTTTGTGTCACGCACCAGGCGCAGAGGCGCGAAGAGAGAGGGAAGAGATTATTGAGAGTTGCTATGTCTCTATTTTTTCTGTAGCAATTAAGTCTGCTGCTTCTTGTAAAAGTTCTTGTTGTTCTTGTTGAATTTTTTCTAATCGGCTAGAAATTTCTGCTAATCGCTGGTTTTTATCTTGCTTAAGGCTTGGAGGCTTTGTAGATATAACTACTAGTTTGTGAGTTGTTTGGGGATCTATCACTGGTTGAACAGCAAGACCTCTAAATTTAGTTAAAGAAACAAAGCTAAGTTTAATAAACGCCCAAATTAATTTGAGTGGAATTTGCAGTATTGACCAACTAGCCGTAGCAATTAAGCGAATAATTGCTTTGATAATGCTTAAAAGCACAGTAATTCCCAAAACCAGTATGATTAAACTGAGAATTGGGTGATTAACTCCCCATTCGAGGGTATGAAATAATCGCAAAAATGCCGGGTGTTGATTCAGCCAATCATTGACTGAGGAAGTAATAGCAGTTTGTAGTGCTACTGATGTTGTATTTTTTATGTGTTCAGCAGTTTGCCAAGTTTGTTCTATAGAACCTTTAGCTTGTTCCAGGGTATTTGTAACTGTATCAAGCGCTTGATCTGTCGTTGTATTTGCTGTCTCTTTTAAAGACTGGCTAAACTGCTGTGCTGAGTTAGTTATTGAGTTAACGCTTTGATTAACAACACTTTTGGCTGTTTGCCAGCGTTGTAAAACTTCTTCGGACAAATTTATGTCTATTTGAGAAGCCATAGCACATCTCACAATGGACTGAAGCGAACTCGTAAACCATCTTTCGGATGATTGGTGGGAATTCTTACTGGGTCTAAACTTTGATGAGGCAATATTTCCCAATGATAGCTGCGGAGAAGATGAGCGGCAACTATTTTCATTTCCATTTTGGCAAAGGCGATGCCAATACAGATTCGTGGACCACCGCCAAAACCAATTAATTTAGAGGGAGATTGTTTGTTATCTTGGCGTTGGGGACTGAAACGGTCTGGGTCAAAAGTCTCTGGGTGAGGATAAATTTCCTCTAGGCGGTGAGTTACAAAGATGGAATACAACACTTGCCAACCTGCGGGAATATGAAACCCTTTAAATTCACAATCTTTAACAACACCACGAAAGCCACCACCAACTGGGGGGTGCATTCTTTCAACTTCCCATAAAATTTGGTCTAAATAAGGCATTTGCCCCAATTGTTCTAAATCCAAAGCACCTTTAGTTACAAGTTGTAATTGTTCTTCTCTGGCGCGTTGCAATATTTCTGGATGACGGGCTAATTCAACACATAACCAAGTTAACATCGAGGTGGTGGTTTCGTGTCCCGCAAAAAGTAATAACACTGCTTGGGCAATCAGTTCTGTTTCGCTTAAACTGTTACCATCTTCGTCTTTGGCTTGAACTAATAAGCTAATAGCGTCTTTGGTAGGATGTTGCTGACGTTCTCTAACAACCTGCGTTAAATGCTCTAAAATTTGATTGCGAGCTGCTACGGCTTTTCCTAATTTTGTAAATGGTAAAGCTAGGGGAGTAATAGCAAATAAACCATTTGTCAATTGTGTAAATAACTGACTTAAACGACTATTTTCGGAAGCAGAATTAGTACCTAATAATAGTTGGCTAGCAATATCAAATGTGAGTTTTTTAAATTCTGCAAACCAGGTAAATTCTTGTTGTTTTTCCCATTGTTTCAAATAAGCATCTGTTATTTGTTCCATTGTGGCTACATAATTAGCTAGGGCTGGGCCATGTAGGGCTGGCATTATCAGGCGACGATTTCTGCGGTGTTCTTCTCCATCTTGCAGGAAAAGCGATTTACCTAACAGGGTCTGGAAATTCTGAGGCCATCCCTCACGCCAAGAAAAAGATTCCATGTTGCTGGAAAGAAGAAACTCAATGGCTTCTGTTCCTACCATTACCACAGTCGGTCTGCCCAAAATATTAGTTTTAAATATATATCCGTGTTTACGATAGCGCTCGTTAACAAAATGGTAAGGGTCAAGAACAAAGGAAAATGTCTCACCTATGATAGGTAAACCGAAACTTCCGGGAGGATGTTGAATTTGTTTCATTGATTAATATCTGGGCGTGGATTTAGTAGATGAGTCGGATACTCTAAAGACACCGCTCATCTGTAAATATTTAATCGCTAATCATTAAATAAGTCTAAATCAGTGACTGCACCGACACTGCTAGAAGATACCAATTTGGCATATTTAGCGAGTACGCCTTTGGTATAACGTGGCGGTAGGGGTTGCCAATTGGCACGTCTACGGGCTAATTCTTCACCTGAGACGTTCAATTGCAAGAGGCGATTAGAGGCATCAATGGTAATGCTATCACCTTCTTCTACAAGAGCGATCGCACCACCAACGGCTGCTTCTGGGGCTACGTGACCAACTACCATGCCGTAAGTACCGCCGGAAAAGCGTCCATCAGTAATTAAACCTACGGAATCACCTAACCCAGCCCCAATAATTGCTGAGGTGGGAGCTAACATTTCTCGCATTCCAGGGCCACCCTTGGGACCTTCGTAACGAATGACTAGAACATCTCCGGCATTAATCTTACCTGCCAGAATTGCGTCTAAACAAGATTCTTCAGACTCGAATACCCGTGCAGGTCCAGTAATAATCGGCTTTTTAACTCCGGTAATTTTCGCTACAGCCCCTTCTGTGGCAAGATTACCTTTGAGGATGGCTAAGTGTCCTTGAGCATACATGGGATTATTCCAAGGACGAATCACATCTTGGTCGGTGCGTGGTTCTGCGGGGATATCTGCTAAGACTTCTGCTACTGTTTTACCTGTGATAGTTAAGCAGTCGCCGTGGAGTAAATCATGCACAAGTAACATTTTCATGACTTGGGGAATTCCCCCAGCTTTGTGCAGGTCTGTGGCGACATACTTACCACTGGGTTTTAAATCACAGATAACTGGGACACGTCCACGGATGGTTTCAAAGTCGTCTAGGGTGAGTTCTACTCCAGCCGCACGAGCGATCGCCAAAAAGTGCAATACTGCATTTGTGGAACCACCCACTGCCATAATTACCGAAATGGCATTTTCTATAGATTTACGGGTAATAATCTGGCGAGGTAAGATTTGCTTGCGAATGGCTTCCACTAAAGCAACGGCTGATTTTTGCGTACTGTCTGCTTTTTCAGCATCTTCGGCTGCCATTGTGGAAGAATAAGGTAAGCTCATACCCATTGCTTCAAAAGCAGAAGACATGGTATTTGCTGTAAACATCCCACCGCAGGAACCAGCGCCAGGACAAGCTTCACGTTCCACTGCTAAGAGTTCATCACCATCAATTTTGCCGGCGCTGTATTGACCAACTGCTTCAAAGGAACTAACGACGGTTAAATCTTTACCATCGTAGTGACCGGGTTTAATTGTGCCACCGTAAACAAAAATAGCAGGAATATTCATGCGCGCCATCGCTAGCATAGCCCCTGGCATATTTTTATCACAGCCACCAATAGCCAAAACGCCGTCCATACTTTGTCCAGTACAGGCGGTTTCAATGGAATCAGCAATCACTTCCCGCGATACTAGGGAATATTTCATCCCTTCGGTTCCCATTGAAATCCCATCACTAATGGTAATAGTACCGAACATCTGCGGCATTGCCCCAGCTTCTCTGACACCAATTTCGGCTCTTAGTGCTAGTTTATTAATTCCCATATTACAGGGAGTAATTGTACTGTAGCCATTAGCAATGCCCACAATGGCTTTATTAAAATCTTCGTCCTGAAAACCCACTGCACGCAGCATAGCTCGATTAGGCGATCGCTGCACTCCTTGGGTAACAACTTGGCTTCTTAAATTTTCCGACATCTTTTTTCCTTCCGTGCCATCATCGCTGGGATTGCGATTGTATTACCTGATTTTCCCATGTATGGATAGCATAATTCAGCAGCAGTCAAGAGTTATTTTGTCCAAACAGCTTGAAAAAAGTCTAGTTCACAAGACATGGCATAACGGTAAGTTGAGTACACAGAGGGACTAGCAGTAGCGTAATGTTCTACCAAAGTTTCTAATTGTTGTGTCAGGGGTTGAAAATCTGCACTGCTGTAAGTCCGAATCCAATCGGCATACTGATGATTAGGAATACCATTACTTGCTAATTGTTGTCCCAAAAAAGCATAAAGACGCATACAGGGAGACATAGCCGCAGCGGTGACACCGATATCATTACTCCAGGCGGTAGCTAGTAAAAAGTCAGTATAGCGGCGGGTAGCAGTTCCAGGCTCGACAGTACGCAAATCAACTTTCCACTGAGTAGCATAGTTTTCATGTAGCTTTAGTTCTGCTAAAACTCCATCTGCTAAGGCGTGAAATGTGGTGAAACCTTGCCAATCTGGGGCTTTCGCTGCGGCTATACTATAGGCACGGGCAAAGGCTTCTAAGAAAAAAGCATCTTGCCCAATATAGTTGGCAAATTTAGCTGGTTCTAGAGTACCATCGGCGATGCCTTGAACAAAAGGATGCTGCAAACAAGCTTGTGCTAAGTCTTGGTTTGCTGCCCATAATTCAGTAGATAGAGTCAATTTTTTAGGAGGAACTAACCACAAAGGACACAAAGAACACGAAGGAAGAAGGAAGAAGGAATTTAGCGTAAGTTTACAAAGAAATTGTCTTAGTCGTTGGTTATTGGGAAGTTTTTTCCCACTCCCTCCTCGCCCACTTAAAAAGGTAAAAACTGGAGCAAAACTGAGCCAAGGCTGCCTACAAAGTCGAAAAAGCTGGGTTTACCAGTGCTAACTTTCTCTGAGTACGGTGTTTGTAGTTCTTTCATAAAAGCTTCTGCGGTTTGCATTCCGGTCTCGTTTTCTTGGGCTTTAAACATTTTTTCGGCAATTTGGGCATCTTGGAATGCGCCTGCTCTATCAAATATTTGGTAACGAGCAACACCACGGGCTAAGTAAGCACCTGCGTATTCTGGCTGAGATGCGATCGCTTGATCGAAATAATTGATTGCTTGCTTTTGATTACCTTTTTGTGCTTCTGCAACCCCTAAAGCATAAAATTCTTCTGGTGTAGCAATTTGCATGGGTATACCAACTGCACCTTGAAAGTTAACACCGTCAAGGTAAGCACCATTAAATTCTGTATTCGCTAAAAAGGTGTTTCTCAAATCAGCACCCACTAGATTTGCGCCACTGAGTTTAGCTTGGCTGAGGTTAACACCAAATAAACCAGCACCACTTAAGTTTGCGCCTCTTAAATCAGCACCGCTTAAATTGGCTCGGCTGAGGTTAGCATTTGTTAAATTAGCACCGCTTAAATCCGCTCCAGATAAGTCAGCCATGACTAAACCGGCATTACTTAGATCACAGTTTTGACATTGCTTGGTGGCTAATAACTGTCTGACGTGTTCAAAGTTGGCTGCTTGGGCAGTTGTAGTCAGACTAATGGTAGTTAAAAATACTGCTGTGGCTAAAATTGGGGTTTTCATTACACAAGCTTAAGCTATAGATTTATACTTAAACTTATGATATGAGTAACCGGGGAAATGTGCCATCTGTAGTTTTCTAGATTACACATTTGGTGAAAAAGAATGTAGAGACGTTCTATAGAAAGTCTCTACAAGGGGTCAACTACTTAGGCGTTGCTGAATCAAAGTATGAAATGCCAAAATTACCTTTGTTTTTCTTCGTACCTTTGCGCCTTTGCGCCTTTGCGTGAAATAAATTCATACTCTTAATCAGCAACGCTACTACTTAAGATTGACGATTTTCCACTAAGATTACAGGGATGGGGCTAGTTTCTAAAACTGCCTGTGATACTGAGCCAATTAGGACTTCTTCCCAAGGCTGATGACCCCTTTTTCCCATAATAATTGCTGTGGCGTTATGCTCTTGGGCAATGCGAATAATTTCCTCTGGAACCGTACCTGTAACAGTGACAAATTTATATCTGATATCTGATAACAATTTTTGGGCTTCTGACTCTAGTTCTAAAACTTCTCGCTGATTGGGCAGATTAACGATATGTAAGATAATAGCTTCACCATTACTGCGTCGTGCTAAATCTGCGACTTTAGTTAAAACTGCTGTCGCTAAACCTGATGTATCAACGGCTGCTAGTAAGAGGGTACGAGTGGCAACTGTCACTTTTGTGGGATCAACTTCTCCCCGTTCTAATAATTTAGGTGCAAAGGTCATAGTTGCCCAAGCTCCTAAAGGTGCTGTGACTAAAATTGATAAAGCTGCGATCGCTAAAATTATCTCACCTCCGGCAATCCCTTGAGCGAGAGGTATTGCTCCAATAGCTGCTTGTACTGTCGCTTTGGGTGAGTTTCCTGGTAATAAAAACAGTTTTTCCCGCCAATTCCAATTACTGCCCAGTGTGGAAAGATACCAACCCAGCATCCGACCGATGAGTAAACCAATAGCCAAAATTGCCAAACCGGGTAAGAGAATATCGCCCAATACTTGCAGTTGAATAGTTGCACCCAGTAAAACAAACAAAAAAATCTCAGCGACTATCCATAAGCTATCAAACCCGCCTCGCAAGTTTCTAGCTAGAGGTGCGTCTAATTCAATTAAGAAGAAACCTAGACTCATTGCGGCTAAATAACCAGAAAAGTAAGGTAACGCATGAGCCGAAATTACTAGAAATAAGGCGATACTGGCAGCAATTACGGTATCTTGAACACGGTTTTGAGTCCAATTTTGTTTTACTAACAGGATAACCAGTAAACGGGCTGCTAAGTAGCCAAACAGCAATCCTAGTAAAATTTGCATGATAATTTGCAGTGGAAGCAGTTGCAGGGGAGTCAGGGTAAATCCTCCAGGAAGAAGAATCTGCTCAACGCCGCTATCACCCAAGAAACTCAACAACAAGCTAAAAACGAGTAACAGCAAGACATCAGATAAAGCACTACCAGTTAAAATTGCATCGGGTATGCCTTTGGTAACACCCCAGCCTAAACTTTTGAGTCTCAGCATTCCGGGGACAATCACAGCTGGAGATTCAGCGCCAATCACACAGCCCAAGAGTAAACCAGTGAGAAAGTCAAATTTAAAGATTACCATAGCCGCAAAGGCGATCGCGATCGCTTCGGTTGTCGCTGGTAAAAATCCCAAACGCAGGGCTACGGTTCCCTGTTGAGCTAATTTTTCTCTATCTAAACCCAGTCCGGCTTTCATCAAAATAATCATCACTGCAAATGTTCTTAAATCATCGGCAGCATCTAACATATCTGGACTAATAAGATTAAATACTTGAGGGCCAAGAATCATCCCCACTATAATCATGCCAATTAAAGGTGGCGCGCCTAAACGCCGGGCAAGTTGTCCCACAAAAAAGCCCATCATCAAAATCCACAATACGCTGGCTAACATTCCCATGACTCCTTGAAGTGTGATTTGTAGGCAGATACTGGCTACAGAAGAGTCAGGTGATGTTTAAAACAAAGCCCTACCCTCCCGTAGCCGGAAAAGTAGGAGCCATCAGCCTCATAAAGGGCGGTTGTGGCAAGCTCCATTGCCATCATTAATTAATTCAACAATACCATTTTTATCTATTAATGTCCTGTTTCTTGTGTTTGAGAACTTTCAACCCAGGCATTCCAGCCTTCTTTGAAGGCATAGAGAATAATTACTAAACCAGCCGCCGCGTCAGCCCACCACCAGCCCAAATAAGTGTTCAATAACAAACTCAGGAATACAGAAGCGGCCAAGTAAGCATCAATTAATGTCATGTGGGCTTCACTTTTAAGCACAAAATTATTCAGCTTAGAGCCGACAACATCCTTACTGATAGCCAGCACCAGCATAATTACAAATGTTACTACTAGCCAAATCATAGCAAAGCCAGAATCACCTGGACGCTCCTGATCCAACAGCGCATTCACTGATTCTACTAAAATAAATGTTGCTAGTACAAAAAAGGCAGTGCCAATTAAGCGAAGTGCTTGCTGATCTCGTTCTTTATTGCCAGCTTGTAGCTGCCAGATTACTACCCCGGCGGCAAAAACATCAATTAAAGAGTCAAGTGCTAGTCCTACAAGTGCCACTGATTCAGTTTTTAACCCTAACACCATTGCCACCACTGTATTGATAATATTCCATCCTACAGTCAGGTATGCGAGCAGTAATCCTAGAGATTTAAGTTTAGTTTTTCTCATATTGAAAATATCTGCTTTGCCTGATTAGGATATCTTGCACAGCGACAATAAGCTTCACTCTTGTTATATATTTCGATAAATCAAGGAACTTCAGGACTAAATACCTCTCTACAAGACATTACACGGTAAGTGCAGCCATACCCGCCAGTACAAAGTAAATTATTTACGCCTTCCTAATTCTGCCACTCTATGGCAAGGTTATCACAGCTATTAATGCTCTATAAATAATGGTTTTATAACTTGGTAAACTATCATCTGATCACATATTGCTATTTACGATACTAATAAGAATTTGCGGTTTGATTGAATGAAAAAAATAAATGTAAATTCGATAAATAGATTGGTAATTCATATGCTATGCTTCGTATAGGAATCAAAAAAGTAAAGGCAGTAAAAGACTTAAAATAATTGAGACAAGCTCAATAAAGTTTTTTTGCTCTGGTAAATTCACTTCGATTCGTTATCGCTTTTTGTAACGAATAGGTAAGCTCAGGCTAGGTAGGATAGTAACTTTCATAACAACTTGAAGTCGATCAAAACTGCCTTGGTATGGGCTGGTAAGATTTGACTAACCTAGTTGGGATTACCCTCCAGATGCAATTAAACTTAGAGTCTAGGAAGAAAGACTTTTAGTAAAACTTAGCAATTCAATAGAACTGAGAACGGTTACTGACTTAGTACAAAGGGGGACAATATTTTTACCTGCGGACTAAGCCATATCATTCTTCTCTGTTGAAACGAAAAGTTCAAGCCGAGCCGATACTGTTCCACAACATCCAGGAATTTAACCATATTGTCAAACATCACCAAGAAATTGCCAACGCAGGTGTATCACTTTTAAGTGGGAATTTATCTCCTTGCATTACTCATGCTATGGCTAGTTGATAGAAGTTCTTGGTGTTCATAACATCAGCAAAATTAGGAAATTTGTAGTCACCATTGAGAGTAAATTGCAATGTTGGTTGGTTATTTAGTTCAGGGATGCACTCTGCATAAACTAAAATTCCTGCTGCAACTTACTTTTAAGGTTTGAGCCACCAATTGGGATACTACAACAACTGATAATGCTGGAGTCAAGCTTTTTAAAGCTACGCCATAGGTGCATCTGGTATGACTTGCAATATTTCTTGAGCGATGGCTTGAAAAAGTTACTCTGCATCTACGCAACTTTTTGCAGAGGTGATATATGGATGAGAACTTACCCCCAGGTGTGAGGTTCTCAACTGGAAAAAGGTGGCAGCATTCGCCGCAAATATACGGCTCGTGGTGGTTTGACTATACCTAACCAAGCCTGAAAGACTCAGAGAAACTTTCAGACCAATCAACAAAATAATTGTAGGAAAACATTAATCATGACTGACGCAAAAATTAGACAAATAGCTTTTTACGGTAAAGGTGGTATTGGTAAATCTACTACTTCTCAAAATACCTTGGCTGCTATGGCGGAAATGGGTCAGCGTATTCTTATCGTTGGTTGTGACCCCAAAGCTGACTCCACTCGTTTGATGCTACACAGTAAAGCTCAAACCAGTGTTCTACAATTGGCTGCTGAAAGAGGCGCTGTAGAAGACATCGAACTACATGAAGTTATGCTGACCGGCTTCCGCGATGTCCGTTGTGTAGAATCAGGTGGTCCAGAACCTGGTGTAGGTTGTGCTGGTCGGGGTATTATTACCGCCATCAACTTCTTAGAAGAAAATGGTGCTTACACAGATGTTGACTTCGTATCTTACGACGTATTGGGCGACGTTGTATGCGGTGGTTTTGCGATGCCAATAAGAGAAGGTAAAGCGCAAGAAATTTACATCGTTACTTCCGGTGAAATGATGGCGATGTACGCTGCTAATAACATCGCTCGTGGTGTTCTTAAATATGCTCACACTGGTGGTGTGCGCTTGGGTGGTTTGATTTGTAACAGCCGTAACGTTGACAGGGAAGTAGAATTGATCGAAACCCTGGCAAAACGCTTGAACACCCAAATGATTCACTTCGTACCTCGCGACAACATCGTGCAACACGCTGAGTTGCGCCGGATGACTGTAAACGAGTACGCACCTGATAGTAATCAAAGTAACGAATATCGGACATTGGCTACGAAGATTATCAACAACAAAAATCTCACTATTCCTACACCTATTGAGATGGAAGAACTAGAAGAATTGTTGATTGAATTTGGTGTTCTTGAAAGCGAAGAAAATGCAGCTAAGTTGATTGGTAAAACATCTACTGAAGCCTCAGTAAGTAAATAATCCTTGAGGGTGGGTGCTACCCACCCCAAATATGATCAACTTTAAAAAAATATCTTTGGCTGGAGTAATAATTTATAATTATTTTCTGGCTTTTTCTGTTGAAACTGACAATTATTTAAGGGTAAAAAAATGTGTGTTGGATTCCTTTACCTCAACCTAACGTTTGCGCTAAGTTGTATGTATACAGTAGCCAAGCGAAGAGGGGGCTATGATATACCTGATTAAGAAATGCTATAAAAAGAGAGAAATTAAGTCATGCTTGAGGGTGAGTGCTACCCACCCCAAATATTCATAACTCTATACGGCGGTTTGTGTATTATCCTTGATACTACTCAAACAAAAATTAATGTGGGAACGGATGGCTCGTTCATAAACTAGAGTCTGCTGTGTGCGTACACCTATGGGTTGATATATCAAGTTAACGTCTGGAAAGTCGCACCAGGACATTAAAAAAATATCTTTGGCTGGAGTGATAATTTCATAATTATTCTCTTGCTTTTTCTTTTTCAGCTTACAGTTGTTTAATTTTAATTTTTGTCTAAATAATGTTTCAAATTCTGAAATTAAATTTGAAGTATCTGGCATTGTTTATACACGTTTAATCGTGCTGCTTGGTTAAACATTATATTGTGATATTACTAAGTATAGAAGTTTAGCTCCTATCACGAAGTAGTCTATCAGTTAAAAGGTATTGACAAATTCAAGTATTTAATGTTACTTTATTTGCTTCATCATATTTGACACTGGAACTCTGAGGGAAACTACTGTAAATATAATTGTTACTACCTCTAAAGTATATCCTTTTTTAGGAAAGTATACATATTCTTTTCTGAGAAAAAGTAGCTAAAAAAACTAAATAGGCTTGTATAAGTGTAAATACTATGCCCAAGTTTAAGCGGGAAACCCGTACTAAAGATGAGAGGTTTTCTGCACCAATATCTGAATTTAGCTAGATAGAATGAAAATGCGACTTAAGTGATGCTGTTGTCTCCAAAACCCAATGCAGCATTAGCAGGAGAGCAAAATTATGCACAATCAATTGAAAACGGTTGCTTTGCTGGCTGTTCTTAGTGGTCTTTTGATTGCTATTAGCTACTGGATGATTGGCGGTACTGGTGGCTTGATGATTGGAATTGGTTTAGCAGCAGCAACAAACCTATTTTCCTGGTATCAATCAGATCAAATTGCGCTGAGAGTCTACCGCGCCCGTCCTGTGAATGAAGCCCAGGCACCGGGACTCTATCGGATGGTGCAGAGATTGTCTCGACGTGCCAATATTCCCATGCCAGGAGTTTACATTGTTCCTAGTCAAACTGCCAATGCTTTCGCTACGGGACGCGATCCCGAACACGCGGCTGTAGCTGTTACTGAAGGCATTTTGAATATCTTGCCAGCAGATGAACTCGAAGGCGTGATTGCTCACGAACTGACTCACATTACTAATCGTGACACTCTTACACAAGCCGTTGCTGCCACAATTGCCGGGGCGATCTCGTTTCTGGCACAAATGGTTAGTTACAGTTTATGGTTTGGTGGTGCAGGTTCGCGAGATGGTAACAGAGGGGGAAATATTTTCGGTGTTTTGTTAACAGTTATACTTGCACCGATAGCTGCCACAATTATTCAACTAGCAATTTCGCGCACACGGGAGTTTTCCGCCGATGCTGGTGCGGCTAGATTGACTGGTAATCCTCGCGCTTTGGCTAAGGCACTGCAAAGGTTAGAAGCTACAGCTAGGCAGCTACCTTTAAATAGCAACCCAGCTTTTGAGCCGTTATTGATTATTAATCCGATTTCGGGTAAGTTTTTGGGGAGCTTATTTTCTAGCCACCCTGCTACGGAAGCACGAGTTGAAGAATTACTAAAATTAGAGCATCAATTGCCAACAACGGCTTATTAAGCGTGATGCGGATTTAACTTGCATGATGTAAATTGGGCATCTTGCTTCACTGACAAGAGATTCAGGATTTCTGAATATGCACTTTTAGCGAACCGCATCTGTAGTTTCCATCAGAAACAGAAGTTTTGCAATTAAGGATATTTTAAATTATGAGTGCTAACAACAACGAACCTAGAGAATCTACAGCGATTGTAGAAATCAGCCCTCAAACCGACGAAATAGTAGAAACCGAGATGGCTGGTGAAAGTGATGAAATTAAGCGTGAAACGAAAGCGTTGATTGAAGCGCTCAAAAAACGCGCTCAAACTGAAGCGGAATCAGCAGGTACTCTCACCCGTGAAACCTATGTTAATGCTGTGCGCCAAGCCAGAGAAGCCATTGAACAGGAAAAACTGATTTCGCGCGATCGCCTGGAGAATTCTTGGGCTACCATGCAGGAAGAAACAGAGAAAAACTGGCACTTGCTAGTTAAAGAAATTACAGATTTTAGCGATCGCCTGCAAGATGCCGCTCAAGCCGCCTGGGACGCGTTCAACGCCCCTCGTCCTTAAGATTAAGAATCTAGAGACGTTCCACCGAACGTCTCTACTACAATCTTTCTGGGCAATTCATAATATTTAAATTATGTCAATACCTAATTAAGAGAGAGCAAATTTAGTTTTGCTACCATTTCAGTCCGAGCTGAAACACCCAGTTTCCGAAACATCCTTTTGAGGGCTTGTTTGACAGAATTTTGCGTGATCCACAGTTTGCCACCAATTTCCGCATTCGTTAACCCTTGGGCTACCAAATCAGCAATTTCTAGCTCACGTGCGGTTAAAGGACTTACTAACAGGGAATTAGAGATTTTTGGTTCCTTTGCTCGCAGAGTGGCAAGTTTGGCTGATAAGTGAATGCACAAAGCGCTTAAATCAGTCAGGTCATCGGCATTAAAAGCTTCAGTTCCTTGATCGCGGGCTAAGTTTAACGTCCCCACAAGACGACCATCACAAACAATCGGCCCAGTCATCACGTGTTCATGGTCTTGACGCGAACAGAAATGTTTCCAATCTCCTGGTGATAATATTAATTGCTCATGGGCGGGAGCGTGCCGTTCCACCACATAGCGCCCGACGGGGTTATTCTCCATACAGACTGCGGGAATAGTCTGAACATTAAGTTCTGCGGTGGGCTGTTCATCGATCAGATAGATCCCGCAATGTTGCACGCCAAAATACTCACCAATTTTATCCATGAGAGCCAGTCTTAGTTGCTGCTCGTTGTTGACATTAGCGATCGCTTGAAATACAACGTAAAGAGAATTAGGCATAAGTGTACCCACTTGGGGACTATGCGAAGCTTCATATTTACATCTATGCTAATACTAACGAAGATAAAACGCTAATATAGCTAGTCACGCTAGGAGAAGCATATGACAATTACAAAACTTTCGGCTCAGGAACTTTTCCGGGCTGCTTATGAAAATCGCTACACCTGGGACAAGAGTTTTCCCGGTTATACCGCAGATATTACTTATAAATATGATGACCAAGTATTTACAGGTAAAGTAGTCATTGATGGTAATCTCAAGGCCGAAGTGTTGGACGTAGAAGATGAGTCAGCCAAAAAAGCCATCCACGGTCAGGCTTGGGAAATTGCCATTCACCGCGTCCGTCGCAGCTTTGAAGATACCCACAGCGCCAATCAATTCAGCTATGGTAACACTGACGAAACTGGTGCAACGGAAATTTTAGTTGGTGGTAAAGGTGAAGGCGATAAATATAAAGTTCGCAATAATGAAGTTTGCCACGTTCACCGTTTAATCCACGGTACTTTTGTGACCATTGACACTTTCAGCAGTCATGATACTGGTGCAGGTTATTTGTCTCACACCTATGACTCTGTATACCATGACCCCAAAACAGGGGAACAAAAGGGTGGTAGAAGTGAGTTTACCGATGAATATGAAAAAGTTGGTGAATATTTCATTTTAAATCGTCGCGAGATTCGCACTGAAACAGCCGGCAAAACTTCAACTCAAGAGTTTATTTTTTCTAACCTGAAACTGTTGTAATCTGTGGCTACTTAAGCTAGATTTTTAAATAGAAAAAAATAAGCGATCGCCCAAAGTAAATTCAGGCGATCGCTATTTTTTTATTTTAAAATTAAAACTTACGAATTACATAAATTTCTGCTACAAATGCAATTCATCGAGTCTTAGCATTTTTGCTCATTGTCGAGGTAATTTCTCAAGAAACTTTCTTGACTCCGGAGATGGTACAATCACAACTTGATTGAACCAGTCATCATTCTTTTGTTCTAAAGTTTCAATTACTGAATCAATATCTATAACTTGAATCTCAGCGGTGGAAAACTCAGGTTTAACTTGGTTTAACAAACCTTGTGCGTCTTGCTTGCTTAAAAACATTGGAATTAATTCTTTACTGTCAGCATTTGATTTGATAGCTACATACCCTTTATCAGGAGCAAATCTGACTACAAATACAGGCACACCCGGAAATTGCTCAACTTTTTCACCACTTTGGCGCAGTAAATCTTTTGCTGCTGTCACCTCTTGTTTTACTGGTTGCAGGGCAAAAACGACCGGCTCTGGCTGATTTCCAGACTGTTTTAACTGTTGGTAAATAAATCCCAGTGGTACAACTTCTACCTGTAAATTTTTGACCAAATCTGTCAATCGTTGGTCTTGGTTGTTGGCACTCTGTAATTCGGTAATCACAGCTTCAGCTTCTTGCTGACTCATATAAACACCAGCGACTGTCACCGCTTTTTGACCATTTTGCTCGGCTGGTACAGAACGAGTTAATGGTGATCCTTCCTCATTAGTAATTAAATATACTGGTACAGCATCAAGTTTTTGTTTGATTTGTTCTTGTGACAATGCAAATACAGATGTACTACCAGCAAAAAAACTCAATAACACAGCAGTAGTAACTATACCGAATGTTTTACCCCGACGAAGTAATGATTTCATGATTTCTCTGGTTGTGGACACTGGAATCAAAATGCTTGGATTGTGATGTCAGGTCGTCAGTTAATTTTAAATCCCTGGACTGACATAACTTTTGTTAATTCCTCGGTATGAATTGCCATTAATCACTTCGCAACTACCTTTCTAGTTGCGGCACATTTTTTTGTATTCGATAAGTCATCCTACAGGAAGTTACTTAGTAATTGCAAACAATTATCAGAATTTCTTAATAAAAAGCTAACTCATAGGGATTTTCAGTTAAACCTTGTCCATCATGAAAAATGGAGTTTTTGTCATTGCGACGTAAGGAAGCAATCTCACCATCTTGACTAAGAACTACAGTTCTCAAAGTAGACAAGGTTTATATAGACCAAAACTTCTGCTTGGGTGGGTGGGAGTTGAATATCTGGTGCAGCTAGGATAGCTTCTGACATAGCTTTTCACCTGCTTAAATAAGCATCACGGATATTTTTATGTTAATCGAAATATTTTTTTGTAGGATGCATTCTTGCGTATTTCTATTGATGTGACAAGCTTAAAATAATGCCAAAAATTGTAGCTTGGGTTGACGTAACCAAACCCAACATCATTGGTAGAGTAGGTTTGCGCTGCGCTTAACCCAACCTACTCTAATCACTCTTTTAGCTTGTCACGCCACTACGAATTGAAAGTCAGATAAAGGTGAGGGTGGAGTATTATTGCATCACCTCGGCTGTCTTCTGTTTATCCAACTTCAGCATCAATACACCCAAAGGAGGCAGACATAAATCGAGCGAATAAGGACGACTGTGCAAAGACCAGTTATCTGTCCATTTACCACCTAAGTTACCCATATTACTGCCACCATAGGGACGAGCATCACTATTAAATAACTCGGTATAAAATCCTTCTTTCGGTACACCAATACGGTAGTGAGAATGAGGTTGAGGTGTGAAGTTGCAAACCACGACAATGAAATCATCAGAATCCTTGTCGTGACGGATAAACGAACCCACACTATGACGAGTGTCGCTACAATCAATCCACTCAAAGCCTTCCTGGGCAAAATCCTGAGTATATAAAGCCGGTTCAGAACGGTAGAGATGGTTAATGTCCTGGAAAAACTGCTTTAATTGTTGGTGGTCTTCATACTGCAACAATTGCCACTCCAAGTCTGCCCAGGCATTCCACTCACTCCATTGCCCAAACTCCATGCTCATAAACATGGTTTTCTTGCCTGGGTGAGCGAACATATAGCTAAATAAACAACGCACATTTGCTAACTTCTGCCATGTATCACCGGGCATTTTGCCGATGATGTTGCTCTTGCCATGTACCACCTCATCATGAGACAAAGCCAGCATGAAGTTTTCACTGTGGTTGTACCACATACTAAAGGTAATATTATTTTGATGGAACTGGCGGAACCACGGGTCCATGCTGAAGTAGTCCAGCATATCGTGCATCCAGCCCATATTCCATTTTAAGTTAAAACCTAATCCACCTGTGTATGTAGGCCAAGATACCATCGGCCAGGAAGTGGATTCTTCGGCGATGGAGAGAACACCAGGAAAATAACTGAAAAGATGATGATTTACCTGACGCAAAAAGTCTGCTGCTTCTAAGTTTTCTCTGCCCCCATACTGGTTGGTTAACCATTCTCCTGGTTCACGGCAATAGTCAAGGTAAAGCATTGAGGCTACAGCGTCAACCCGAATTCCATCAATATGGTACTTATCAAACCAGAATAGGGCATTTGCTACCAGAAAATTCCTGACTTCGTGACGATTGTAGTTAAAAACTAAAGTACCCCATTCCTTGTGTTCGCCTTTGCGGGGATCGGAGTGTTCATAAAGGTGACTACCATCAAAGAAGGCTAAACCATGACCATCTTTCGGAAAGTGACCGGGAACCCAATCGACAATTACGCCAATTTCGTTTTCGTGACATTTGTCCACAAAATACATGAAATCTTCGGGGCTGCCAAAGCGGGAAGTAGGGGCATAATATCCCGTTACTTGATAACCCCAAGACCCATCAAAGGGATGTTCGGCAATGGGTAGCAGTTCTAAATGGGTGTATCCCATTTCTTTGACATAGGGAATAATCCGGTCTGCTAGTTCTCTGTAGGTCAAGAAGCGTGCGCCTGGTTTGAGTTCGGAAACCACAACTACAGGTTCTGTCTCACCATTGGATAATTTAGCCGGTTCTGAACTAGAAGCGTGTAACCAAGAGCCTAAATGGACTTCGTAGACAGAGACGGGTTGAGTGAGGGGATCGGTGTGACGGCGCTTTTCCATCCAGTCTTGGTCAGACCAAGTGTAAGAATTTAAATCAGTGACAATAGATGCCGTTTTCGGACGGGGTTCTTGCTGGAAACCGTAGGGGTCGGATTTTTCGTAAATATGTCCTTCAAAATTTTTAATTTCATACTTGTAATGCTCTCCCGCCCCGATTTCGGGAATGAATAATTCCCAAACGCCGGTGGGACCTTTCCGCATTTGGTGTTTACGCCCGTCCCAGAGGTTGAAATCTCCTAGCAAGGAAACGTTACGAGCATTGGGGGCCCAAACGGCAAAATAAACACCTTTTACACCTTTGATTTCTGTGGGATGCGCTCCCATTTTCTCGTATATACGGTGATGATTGCCTTCAGAAAACAAATGTAAGTCAAAGTCTGTCAAGTTGGGAGAACGGAAGGCGTAGGGGTCATAAGTGACACGCTCATGTTCGCCTTCTTTGATCCGTAATTGGTAGTTTGCCAGTTCTTCTACTGCAATTGTGCATTCAAAAAAATGCGGATCATGTACTGCCTGCATGGGGTATTCTTGACGTTGCTCAGGTAGAACTACCCATGCTGCACTGGCATTTGGTAGGTAGGCTCGCACAGCCCAGACTTTTTTGCCATTTTGTTCTATGCAATGAGAACCTAGTATTTCAAAGGGATCGTGATGCTGATTCCCTACTATACGGTTAACCTGTTCTGAGACAATTGTGGTCATGGACATGAAGCTACCTACATCTAAATAAAGTAATTGAATGATATACTTCCACTGCTGACCTGATGGAGTACAGCCTGGTTTTGCTCAGAAAGAGCTAAGTTTATGGTTCTAAATATACTCTTTACATTTATTTTTAATTTCGTCGCCACCGTTATCGTACATCACAATGAGGCATCAGTTTTTTCAGAATGATGAGGTGATTGGTAACCAAGCATATAAAAGTAAGTTTGTCAAATATCTAAAAACGGAAAAATTTGCAGTAAGGCTTTACGTAACTGGATGAGGTAAATAGTTTGCCGCAAATCGGCACTCAGTTTGGGTGGAGGACTGACTCGTAGCTGTTCTTGTAGTTCTGCGTATTCGGCAGCATTTACGGGTTTGCCATCAATAGGCGATCGCGCATCTATAATAATTTCTGTCCGCAGTATTTCTTCTGGTATATCTTCTGGTGGTGGTAATGCCACTACATATCTTCCCCAAGTGGTAGTTAACCACACCAGAAGACTCGTGCTGGCAATTAAAAGCCCAAACCATATTTTCTTATTCTTGCTCATCTTCCCACTTCCTACTCCCTCACAATCCCGGCGGTAATGGTTCATGACACAGTTGATGGACTTGGATAATGCGTTCAAATAACCAGGGATATTCTTGACGATACTGGGGAATTAGTGCCAAAGGACTCAGTAAGGCCGCTGCACTAATGTCTGCTACACTTACCCTATTTCCTACTAAATGGTCACTTTTTTGCCAGCGATGAGATAACTCTGACAACGCAGTCACAAGTCTACTTTTAGCTAATTCTACACTAGCCTTGTTGATGCCATATTGTTGGCGTACGACTGAGATTATCGTCTGGCTAAGTAGTGAAGGGTCAATGTGCTTACCTTCGCCTGCCCGAAACTGATAATATACAAACCTTGTAGCTGTACCGATGCTTTCATCTAACCAATCTTCTAGCATTAAGGCTTCTGACTGCTGTTCATGGTCAGGTAAAAATAACGGTGGTTCTGTTTGGTAACTTTCCAGAAATTTGAAGATTTCAGTAGAATCCGCGATCGCATCCGGTTGACCTTCAATTTGCGGTAACAAGACTGGCAAAGTCTTTAAACCAGTCAGGGGCTTAACTCGGAGAACATGCAAGCCAGGAGTCAAATTTTCACTTTTATAATTAATTTGCTTATAGCCCAGCCCTAGACGGGCTTTGCGACAATAATGAGATGTACTAAATTGCAGTAGCAACATAAAGCTACTTTGTCCAATATAAAGAGTTAATCTTATCAGTTTAACTACGAAATTTTCTGACGAAGTATCTTTAATTAACAATAATAGCAGAAGTAGGACTTACGCAAGATGATCAAATCACAAACCACAAAAGCCGCAGAGAACAAGGTGGAATGAGAATTTCAGCGAGTTCTTGCGTAAGTCCGAAGCAGGACACTTAGTTGGAGATCAAACCATGTTTACTAGTGTCCTTTTTTTGCCGTTTTAATTAAAGGTTTTACTCCACTGAACAAGAAGATTCTGTATACTCGCCCAAAACGGAATTAACTGATTTTTTTTGTAGTAAATTACACCATTTAACACTTTTTTTGGGCGGATTTCTCCGGTAAAAATTTATGGAGTTGTATCAGGAGCAGGAGCAGGAGCAGGAGTAGCACCGTCAGTTGGCTCACCAGGAGCTGGTGGAGCTTCACCCGGTGGTGTTTCAGGTTCACAGGCTCCCAGAACCGTTGCCAGACCCAACATTAGAACAAAGCCAAAGATTTTTGTTTTCATCATAAACTCCTCTTTCACCAAATGATGGCGATAAAAAAAAATTCGCCTGTTGAATAAGATAACCTATTTGTTGCTAATTTTTGAAATGCTTGGTGCTGAAATTTTAAAAATCAATACTTTAGATTGATTTTTTTTGATTTAATTATTATGCAGTAGATTGATTAATCTCTCTAGTTGAGGATTACTTTAACTCGATAGCCGAATATGCATTGATAAATTGGCTGGACAACCCAGAGATGACATGAAAAATAAACAATTTTTCCGGAAATCTTGCCGCTTGCTACCTTGTGTTGCCATACTTTAAATGTAATATTGCTGCTTACTGATTACAAGTATTACAATAACCAGCTAATGTCATCATTAGGGCAGTTACCTATCAGAACACTTAAAAAGGTGTAGCGTGTTTGGTGTACTGATGACACAGAACACAATTCTCACCTTAGCCAAAACAGGCAAACGGTCTCAAACATAGTATTTTCAACCTAAAAAAAATTTATGGCTGTTGTGCGTAAATCAGCTGTTTCTACGACAGGTAATTGGTTCCAACGAAATTCTCCCCCATCTGTAGGGAAGCGACGCTCCATGCGTCTAGGAGCAAACGTTGGAAGTACATCTACACTTGCAGATGAACCTTTGCCAGGATCTTCAAAAAAACAACAGCGTTCTTCAAAACAATTATCGGTTTCTGCTACCAATCGATTGCCAGTGGTATCAAAACAACCAGTTTCCCACCTAAAAACTCATTCAAATACAATAACGCCGAAAAATCAGAAGTTAGGCGAAGGAAGCCTACCTATGATGCCTACTTCTGGAGCGGCACCTTTTTGGTTAATCCGGTTGTATACCTCACATCGTTATTCGTCTGTTGTGACGTTTTTATTGGTGGCGGCAACTTTAGTTGTTTATGGTTGGACAGTATATTCTCAAGAACTATGGAGTCAAGGATATAACAGGCTACAAAACTTACAACTTCATGAACGGCAGTTAACCACAACCAACGCCACTCTCAAGAACAAAATGGCTGAGGAAGCAGAACAGGAAACAGCCGGGCTAATGTCACCAACACCAGCAAGGACAATTTTTTTGCCCACAGTATCTCCATCTTATAATTCTGATGCCACACCCCCTAAAACGCAGCAAAACACCCTCTTGCCACTAGGATATTAGAGCAATTAACAGTTTAGGACTTACGCACTGGACAAAATTATCTTGTGTATCAACCAAAATATGTCGTTTTAGGCTCTTGTCAATCATCCCTGTGGTCAATAGCTGAGGCGCAGCCCGCCGCCGACATCACCTAAAAAGTGTCAACAAATCAAGGTTTAATGCCTGAAGTCCATAAACCATATTTGGTTTTTTCTGTCAATGCGTAAGTCCTAAGTTATTAAAGTACAGTTAAGTAATAAAACAAACCTACTATTCAATCCTCGCCTCAAATAAAAGTGGAAAACTCCGATTTCTTCCGAATAACTATTGATACTGAGTAGATTAATGCAAAAGACACCGAGTAAATTAAAATCTAGAAACTTACGGAATCCAGGATTTAGAAAGCGAGAGAAGTTTTCTGTCTTGGGGTTTATGCAAAGGTTTATGCAGAGGTTTAGGTTTACTTCTAATACTCAAGACCAGATACCCAATCCTAGATTCCGATTATTCTTGGTCTGGGGCATATTAATGACCGCAGGGTTGGGGTTGGCGATTAATTTGTATCAATTGCAGATTGTTCAGGGATCAAGGTTAGCGCAAAGGGCGCGCAACCAGCAAATGGTGAAAATACGACCTTTTGTTCCCCGCCGCTTAGTGGTAGACCGTAATGATAATGTATTAGCTGTTGACCGCCCTGTTTATACCTTGTATGCCCATCCTAAGCTGTTTAGTCAGTCTGAGCAACAAATGGCAGAACGGCTGGCTCCCATATTAGACAGAACTCCTGCTGAGTTGGTGAAAATTTTTCAAAGCCGAAATAGTGGGATTACACTTGCCTCTACACTACCGGAAGTAAATGCTGGGCGCGTGAGATCATTGCGTTTAAATGGGTTGGAATTGATTCAACAATACTCCCGATATTACCCGCAAAAGAATGTGGTCGCAGACGTAGTGGGCTACGTAAATATGGATCGTCGCGGTCAGGCTGGTATCGAATACAGTCAAGAAAAGTTATTAGAACGTTCCGTGCAGACAGTGCAATTGAGTCGGGCTGGTGATGGGAAACTGCTGCCAAATCATGCACCGGAAGGATTTTTAAATTTTGATGACCTGCGACTACAACTAACTATTGATAGCCGCTTGCAAAGGGTCGCCCGGAATGTTTTACAAGAACAGATAAAGAAGTTTCAGGCCAAACGGGGAGCGGTAATTGTAATGGATGCTTCAGATGGTTCTTTACTAGCTCTGACTTCTTATCCTACCTATGATCCCAATGAATACTCGAAAGCTGATATTGCTCTATTTAGAAATTGGACAGTGGCTGACCTTTATGAGCCGGGATCGACTTTTAAGCCGTTGAATGTCGCGATCGCTTTAGAAAATGGTGCCATTAAAGCAGATGATGTCTTTAATGATCCTGGATCTGTTCAGATAGGTAAGCATACCATCAGAAATGCCGGACTCAATAGTTATGGACGCATCAATATTGCGAAAATACTGCAAACTTCTAGCAATATTGGCATGGTGCGAATCATTCAACGGATGAAGCCTTTGGTCTATTACAACTGGTTGGAACGCTTAGGACTAGGGCAAACCGTTGAGACAGATTTACCCTTTGAAGTTCGGGGACAGCTCAAAGGTCAAAGAGAGTTTCTCGGTTCGCCCATTGAAGCAGCAACTACATCCTTTGGGCAAGGCTTCTCTGTAACGCCGTTACAGTTGGTGCAAATGCATGGTGCTTTAGCCAATGGTGGTAAATTAGTCACACCTCATGTAGTGCAAGGATTAGTGGATACTAAAGGGCAGATGCATTATGCGCCCAATCTGCCTACGCCACGCCAAATTTTCTCAGCCGCCACAGCCCAAACAGTGGTAGAAATGATGGAAACAGTTGTATCAGAAGGGACAGGCAAGCCAGCAGAAATACCGGGTTATCGCATTGGGGGTAAAACAGGTACATCTCAAAAAGCTAGTCCGAATGGGGGTTATATTCCCGGTGCGAGAATTACCAGTTTCGTGAGTATCTTGCCAGTAGAATCTCCTCGCTATGTAGTTTTTGCAGTAGCAGATGAGCCAAAAGGCGCAAATGCTTACGGTTCTACTGTTGCCGCACCAATTGTCAAAGCTGTGATGGAAGCTTTAATTCCCATTGAAGGGATTCCGCCAAGTCAAGAAATTCAGTCAGATTCTCAAGCAAAACAGTAAATACATTCGGGATTGCCAAAAATTAAATTATTTATCTCTAGAATGGGTAAGAATAAATTCTAATAGCATTGGCTAGTCTACTTCTGGAAATCCCTTAGTTTAGGAAAGCATGATATCAAATGGCAAAATATTATTCTTGGTAAGTTTGTTGGAGTGCTTCTTCTATGGAACCTACACGTTGGTAAGCCTCGATTAGTGCATGAGATTTAGTTTTCCTTTTTGCCAGCATATCTTTTAGTGGCGTTAATAAATGCACATCTGAATCATCAGCCAGAGAAACTTCAGCTACTTCTAAAAGCTGGGTAGCATGAGCAAAAATATCTGCATTATCAAAGCCTTGTTTTGCAGAAATTTGGTGTAAATCTGCATCAGGTATAGTTGCTCTACCTAGCAAGGTTTTATCTAATATCAAACCTTTTAATAATGCCAACAAAGCCCCATAGATAAAAAAATCATCACAACTATCACAAGCTTTAAATTCAATCCGTCCCACTTCAGCCGGAATGCGGGCAATTTTTGTTAAGGAAGGGATACTACTAATTAGCTGTTCTTGCTTCTCCACAAACACGAGCGCTGCGGATCTTTTTCCAGTTCTGACAAAAGTTCGTACTGATAAACCATCCCATAATCCCCCATTATAAAAAGGAGAACTATAACTAAAAGGAACGATATAAGGACTGTAATAAGTTAACTTTTTACCAATATCAATCACATTTTCAATTGGTAAATCTGCCACTGAAATATTTAAATCTGGTCCATAAGTCACCATATAAATATTAGCAGTTTGTTCATCAGGATAAGTCTGTAATTGTTTGAGTTCATAATCATTTAAAGGGGGCTGAGGCTCAAATACAGTCTTATAGGGGTTAAAACTAGTTAAAACTGGTGAAAACCCATAGCCAGCCGCCACCTCACGCAGTAAGTGAAAACTTTCTGATAATTCAGTTAAAGCGCCTTGAATATCAGAGTGGATAGTGGTTCTGATTTCGATACCTTTAGGTAGACAATCAATTACCTTGTCAGAATCAGCAAATCTTTCAAACCCTTCAATGTACCATCTCTTTTGCCTAATTCCAGCATCACCAACGCGCAGTTGTGAATAATCGTTGGGGTATGTGGGCAGTTTTGCCACAATTTGATCGAAGTCCGCGAATTTAGTCTGGGAAAAATCAGCAAATTCTCCTGACTGGTTGAGGAAAGCGACTTCATGCTCAATGCCAAAATAAAATTTCATGTATACTTAGTGATAAGTAATTAAGGTTGTCTAGTTAAACTAGCGCTACTTGCATCTCGTGTAGTATTCTATCTGAGACACTTTTGCATTAATTAATTTATCAAATTTGGACTCAATTGCACTAAAATTTTATGTTAATTTCGAGTTTGTAAATCCAGGTTGATCCGGCTTGAAATTTGCTATTCTGGCGGCGGAGCTTGATTAATAGTGTTTTTGTCAATCCTGGAGATTAAGTGTAGATTTCCTGACATTAACTAATTATTTGTGAGTTTAAATAGAAAAATTCTCAAGATAATGGTGATAAATATTTGATCCAGATTGTGCAATTGCCTTTATTTAGGCTGCTACAAGGCGATACCTACGGTAAGCTACGGTAACGCACCCACGAACCGCACAATTACTGTTTATCATGATCTAAAGTAGTTTAGTATTCACCAAGGAAAGTTTGAGGCGTGACTATGACAACTGCCGTTCAATCTCCCTATAGCAGTGAACAAATTACCGCTTGGTTGCGTGGACTGCTGACAATTGCCTGGGCAGATGGCAACTTTGACCCTGAAGAACAGCAATTAATTACCAGTCTGACTGAGGATGAATTAGCCCCAGGAATTTCGTTGGATTCACTAAAAGTAATTCAACCAGAGGAATTAGCTGCAACCTTAGGTAAAAGAACACCAGCCGCCGAAAATTTTACTCGTACAGCTGTGATGGTAGCGATCGCTAATGGTACATACTCGCCCAGCGAAGATCAAGTCATGCAGCAGTTGTACAGGGCTTTAGAACAGCCACAAGACACCCTAGAGTCCTTACGCCACACCCTAGCACCAGCAAAACAGATTTCCACCCTAGCCGCACCCGCAGCACCTCCACAAGAGGAACTCTGTCCCCTGCGTGACTGGCTAGACGGGCTAGAAATCCAAGACCCCAGAGTTGCCCGTTTCTTGTGCAGAATGATTCCCTCCCAGTGTCCCTTTGAGCGGGATATCACTTTATTTGGACGCAAAATTGTACACATTCCGCCATTGTGTCAAATCAACCCACTGTATGAGCAACTGGTAGGTTTACGTTTTCGCGCCCTCTCTTATTTAGCAGATGAATGTGGTGAGGATATTTCACCATATATTTGAGTGCTGAATAAGTGCTTTCTTCCTGAGTGCTGAGTTACAAGTAAAGAGTAAGGAATTACGGGTTTATTAAAACTTATAATTTAGAACTCACAACTTAGGACTCAAAAATTATGCAATTTATTGATCAAGCATTAATCGAAGTAGAAGCTGGTAAAGGTGGCGATGGTATCGTCGCCTTCCGACGTGAGAAATACGTACCAGCAGGCGGTCCCTCTGGTGGAAATGGGGGACGAGGTGGTTCGGTGATTTTTGTAGTTGATACCAACCTGCAAACTTTGCTGGACTTCAGATACAAGCATCTTTTTAAAGCTGATAATGGTGGACGTGGTGGACCAAATAACTGCACCGGGGCTAATGGTAAGGATTTAATCGTGGAAATTCCCTGCGGTACGTCTGTTTATGATGGAAGTACAGGGGCTTTACTCTGCGATTTGGTTGAACCTGGACAACGTTTTCGGGTAGCTGCGGGCGGAAAAGGTGGATTGGGAAATCAGCATTTCTTGAGTAACCGTAACCGCGCCCCAGAATATGCTTTACCTGGACTACCAGGAGAAATGTTGGTACTGCGTTTAGAATTGAAACTTTTGGCGGAAGTAGGAATTATTGGCTTACCAAATGCTGGTAAATCTACATTAATTTCTTCTCTATCAGCCGCACGTCCCAAAATTGCTGACTATCCTTTCACAACTCTGATTCCTAATTTGGGTGTAGTCAGAAAACCCACTGGGGATGGTACTGTTTTTGCGGATATTCCCGGTTTGATTGAAGGTGCTTCCCACGGTGCGGGTTTGGGATACGATTTCTTGCGCCACATTGAACGCACAAAGGTTTTATTACACCTCATTGATGCGACTAGCGAAGATGTAATTGGTGAATATAAGACAATTAAGCAAGAGTTACAAGCCTATGGAAGAGGTTTAGCCAAGCGTCCGCAAATTTTGGTGTTGAATAAAATTGATGCAGTTGATAGGGAAACAGTTGATTTAGAAGCTTTAGCTACGGAACTTAATCACCTCTCCCTGTCTCCAGTTTTCTTAATTTCAGCAGTTACCCGCTCAGGGTTAGAACCAATGTTACAGGAACTTTGGGGAATCCTTGACCAAATGAATGCGGCTGAAGAAGAAGAAAAAGAAATGGAGGTTTTGCGGTAAGTAAAGAAAATTAGTTGACTGGCTAAAACTGTAAAAACTGAATTTATGCTAATTCAGATATCTATTTTGAGGGTTCCAGTATCTCTGGAACTTCTCGCAGTTTAATTCTGTAATAATAGAAATAAATAGGCGTAGCCAGCCAATCTAGTTTTTATACCTTTCTACTGTAATACTAAATTAATCTGAAGTTGCATGGAATAAAAATCAAGAATAATTGAACGCAGATGGACACAGATAAACACAGATAAAGATGGATTAATCAAGGGATTTCAGGATTATGTGCAGCCTCACATAAAATTGGTATAAGGAGAATAATGATTATGCAATTACAAAAAGAACGCTATTATTCGCCTGAAGAATATTTAGAACTAGAAGTAAATTCAGAAATACGCCACGAATATATTGATGGTCAAATTATCCCCATGACAGGCGGAACACCTAATCACAACCAACTTGCTCTCAATTTAAGTGGTACGCTAAATTTTCTGCTCAAGCGTCAGCCTTATCGAGTCTTTATTGCAGACCAGCGTCTTTGGATTCCTCAAAGGCGAATTAATACTTATCCTGATGTGATGGTTGTGCAAACTCCTTTGGAATATCAAGAAGGCAGAAAAGATACCCTCACTAACCCGGTGATGATTGCTGAGGTATTATCAAAGTCTACTAAAAGTTATGACCGCGATGAAAAGTTTGCTGCTTATCGCACAATTAGCAGTTTTCAAGAGTATATTCTGATTGACCAGTATACTATGCACGTTGAGCATTACTGCAAGACCGATCAGAACAAATGGATTTTTTCTGAATATGATGATGGGGATGTGACTTTAAATTTAGCTGCTGTTCCTTGTCAAGTTTTGCTGGCTGATATTTATGACCAGGTGGATTTTATTGTGGAGGAGTAGGAAGGATTTCACGCAGAGGCGCAGAGGCGCAGAGGTTAGACTTTGAGAAACCAGTTTTGGCGATACATAAGATAAGCTATTGCTAACCAGAATAAGAGGGTAAATAGGGCGAATAAGAATGAACCGTTGAAAGTACCCGCCCACGATGTGAAAATGTTTTGGTAAATCCAATTGTAGGTGGTGATGGCGGTTTCACCTGTGCCGATTTTGGTTCTGACTAAGATTTTAATTAATAAAATGGATGCTGTGAAGAGGGCGATCGCATTTAAGCCCATAATTTCAAAAGCCTTACTCCAGCGCCGCATTAGCCGCACTTCAATCAGTTCATAGCAAGCTGCTAGCAATAGTAAAGCCCAACCACTGCTGAAGAGAACATAGGAACTTGTCCAGAGTTTTTTGTTGATGGGGAATATCCACCCCCACGCCCAGCCAATCATTAAACAACCAATCCCAAATAATCCTAACCCTATACTTGTGCGTGTTTTTACGGGCTGATTGCGTATCCATTCCCCTGTAAAATAGCCAGCTAGAACATTGACAACGGCGGGAATGGTGCTAAATAATCCCTCTGGATCTCCTAATTTTTCATACCCATCAGCAGCGTATAAGTGCGCTTGGGGAATAATTAACCGATCAATATAAGCGCCAAAGTTACCTGTGCGAGTCAGTACACCCGCGCCATAGTCGGGAACTGGGACATACATCATGGTTAGCCAATAGCCGATGAGTAAAACGCCTGCTAGTATCCATTGTCCTTTTGGTGGTAGTTTGAGAACTGCGATCGCGGCTAACAGGTAACTCAAACTGATACGCTGTAATACTCCCATTATGCGGATATTACTTAAATTAAAAGTCCAAATTCCCTGATTCCAAAAGCCATTTAGTAGCAACCCCAAAGCGAAGAGGATGGCGGCGCGGCGCAAGATTCGCCAGTAAATTTTTGAGGTGGGTTTGTTAGCTGCGGTGTACTTTAATAAGGAAAAAGACATTGCTACACCGACAATAAACAGGAAGAAGGGAAATACTAAGTCTGTGGGTGTGCAACCGTGCCAATCTGCATGAGATAAGGGGGGGTATACATCACCTGCGACTCCTGCCATGTTGACTAAAATCATAGCAGCAATGGTGATCCCGCGAAAAACATCCAGTGAGGAGAGGCGCATAAAGGGAATTTTTATGTTTAAAGGCTGTTCTAAATCCTTTTTTACATAGCATTTAACACGGGCTTATTTTGGCTATTCTATAAATGTCTTAATTTTTTCAACGCTAGACTAAGACAAGGTACAAAAAATTCAAGATGCAGTTAGCACCCCTGTTCCCGTTTTTTTATCGCATTCTCCAACCGAGTTTTCCTCATTGTCTTTGGAGTGGTAATCGCTATCATAAGGCGATCGCACTCACCTTTGATGATGGACCCCACCCGGAATACACACCTCAAGTATTGGCTGTATTAGACCGTTACAATATTAAAGCTAGTTTTTTCTGGTTGGGTGCTTGTGTCAATCGTTCGCCGGCTATTGCCAAAGCTATATGCGATCGCGGACACTGGATCGGATTACATGGTTACGATCATCGCTCTTTTCCCACACTTTCGCCCAATGATTTACAAGACAGTTTAGCGAAAACTCAAGTTGCTATTTACGATGCTTGCGACTTGACACCCGAACAAGTATGCGATGTCCGACCTCCTAACGGTTTATTTACACCCCAAACCTTACAATTATTTCTTAAGTGGAAATACCGCCCAGTTATGTGGAGTGTTGTACCAGAAGACTGGGTAAGACCGGGAGTAAATACTGTAGTGCAACGAGTTCTCAAACAAGTGCAGAACGGCTCACTAATTGTTTTGCATGATGGTACTTGTGGTGGACAAGATGTTGCTGCTATATTAAAAATACTGGTTCCAGAATTGCTACAGCAAGGCTATGAATTTGTGAGTGTTGATACTCTGTGGCAGCAAAACCAACAATCATCTCATAGCTAGGAATTCTCAATGATGAAAATCAAAATTCAGAAAATTCAACCTGCACGGAAAACGCGAAAAATGCCGAGTTTTTAACTCGCGTAGGCGGCCTTCTCGGAGGTAAGCCGCTACGCGTTGTGTCTGTGTAGCCGCGAGTTCTAGTCGCCTATATTTTTAACTAGTACAAGTCAGCATAAAGAATTTAAAATCAATGCAAAGCCTATAAAATAAGCTTGTTGACTTTTGACTTCACGGCGGTACTAGCCCCTAGAGAAATCATCCACTCTGACATCCTTCCAAATATCGGACACCTGCCAACCTGAGTTACCCACAGATTGGATAATGGGATGAGTTCGTAAAGGAATATAGTTAATTTCTCCATTTTCTAAATATTCTTCATATTCCTCAACTATCGGTTCAGGTTCTGGAATATTAGGATTTTCTACTGTCAGACCCTGTTCTTCGGCTTCCTCCATCAGCTTGATTTTATCGAGGAGAAGTTTTTCAGATTTTTTGATTAGTTTCATGTTAATTTCAGAGATTGGAAAACTGGACATTAAAAAAACGAAAATCTTTTTATTGATTCTGAAAGAGACTAGTGTAGTCTTACAAGAATCTTTAGAGAGATCCGTAAAAAGTTATTATTAACTTTGGTGTGAGAAAAATTACTTGGCAAGCACTATATCAAAGCAATTATACTGTAAATACTCATTCATTGATCACAATCTTTAGAAATAGTTTTTACACGAACAGGATTTTTGCCCATTTTGTGAAACTTTCACAGACTAGAAATATGTACTTATTAGTATAAAAATAAACAGTAATATAAGTTTTTAGAAGTTATGTAGGCGCTTTACAGAGTGAAAAATAGGATGGAAGCGGTCACCCTATATCTTAGCGAAGCTTATGCTTACGGTACATTAAGTGTTTAGCGATACGCTTTAAATACCAGCAAGTGTTTTGGAGAATTTGGACAATTTACATATTGTCATGTAGTTAGGTTTATTCGTCCCTACTTACTAAATTATTATTTTTAATAACCCATCGTAGAATATTTGAAAACTTTTTGAGCGATTAATGGATGGGTTCATATATTGCGATATTTCTCGTGCGGCTCTTGTCTTTTGTGTCCACCAGCGTTAACTAGAGGATTACCTACTTCAAAATAGTCTTCCATCCATAAAGAACCTAAAGTAGCTCCATGTTTGATAAAATCCTTAATTCCTTGCATATCAGCAGTGCGTTTAGCTTGTGTATAACCTTGCTCATCCCGGTAAAGTACCCAAAGTTCTTCTGGTTGGAGCGCATTAACAAAAAAAGGTGAATGACTAGTTACCATTAATTGAGTATTAGCTGAAGCTGCGCGACATTCCTCTGCTAATTCTGGTAATAAACGAGGGTGTAGGTAATTTTCTGGTTCTTCAATTCCCACAAGTTGCGGTGGGTCTGGGTCATATAATACGGAGAGATACGCTAACATTTTGAGTGTGCCATCTGAGGCAAATTTAGCAAGTATTGGTTTTTGAAAAGGAGCATCTTTTGATAAAATTAAAGTGCGTATGTATAGGATGAAAAACTCCATAACAAAAAAACATACTTACGCACTTAATTAACAATCAAGTAGCCATACAGCTAGGATTAAACCTAGTCGAGGTGGGTAGGGCATTTTGACAGTGCCACAACGAATTGATTTGTTCAAGAAATTAAATAAATCAGATCGTAAACGTTGCGTAGTGGGTCTTTTAGACCCCGTAGCAACATCAGTTTAGAATCCTTCGGTTTCTAACCGAGGGAGATGTCAATGCTACATATTTATCAGCATCTTTAACCTGTATCTACAACAGTTTTAGATACAAGTATAAAATTTTACTATTCAACTGTGACACTTTTAGCCAGATTCCGGGGCTGGTCAACATCCAAACCGCGACGCGCCGCAATATGATAAGCCAAGAGTTGCAAAGGAATCACAGTCAGAATCGGTGAGAGTAATTCATCCACTTCCGAAACCGGGAGCAAATCATTAAAGATTTCCGCCGCTTCACCATCATTACTGGGAGTCACACCAATTAAGCGGGAATCTCTGGCTTTGGCTTCTTGGGCATTAGAAAGCACCTTTTCATATACATTACCAGGAACTGCGATCGCCACTACCGGAACTTTCGCTTCTAACAACGCAATGGGGCCATGTTTCATTTCCCCCGCTGGATAACCTTCAGCATGAATATAGCTGATTTCCTTTAATTTTAAAGCCCCTTCTAAAGCAATGGGAAAATTGATCCCCCTACCTAAAAAGATAAAATCTGTAGTGTCTGCAAACTCATGTGCTAAGTGTTCAGTTAAAGTTTCCTGACTTTGCAAAGTCGCCTCAATCTCTTGAGGAATTTGGTGCAAATCGGTAATAATTTCTGCTAATCTCTCCGGCGAAACTGTCTGACGACGCGCCGCTAAATCTAACGCTAAAGCGTAAAATGCCATCAATTGGGCGATAAAAGTTTTCGTTGCTGCTACCCCAATTTCAATTCCCGCTAAGGTGTTGATGATATGGGGAACCATTAACCCCAGGCTGCTTTCTGGGCGATTGGTAATCCCTAAAAGCCGCACTTGATATTTGGCTTCTTTCCCCTGGCGACGTTCTTTTTCCATCCCTAAGGCGGCTAAAGTATCAGCCGTTTCACCTGATTGGGTAACACCAATAATTAAGGTATTTGCTGTTAAGGGTGAAGGCGCATAGCGGTACTCCGAAGCATAATGTACCTGAGTAGTAATTCCTGCTAATTGTTCAATTAAGTATTTACCTACTAATGCGGCGTGCCAACTTGTACCACAGGCAACAATATTAATTTGTTCTAAATCTGCGTAAAATTCAGGAGGTAAACCCAGGTTAATGGGTGAAACTGACTCAGCAGAATTACTATCAGTATCAAAGTAAGCTGCTAAACTGGCTCGAACTACTCCCGGTTGCTCATAAATTTCTTTGAGCATAAAGTGTTTGAATCCCTGCTTTTCTACCATCGTGGGATTCAAATTCAGCATCCGGGGCTGTTTCTTTAATCTGTCACCAGCAAAGTTGTAAATTTCCACTCCTAATGGTGTCATCCGGGCAATTTCACCATTTTCTAGTGGTAAAACGGCACGAGTATGAGCCACAATTGCCGGAGTGTCAGAAGCGCAAAAGAATTCACCTTGACCAAAACCAATGACTAGAGGGGCTTGTTGACGAACTGCAATTAATTCATCTGGGTAGTCAGCAGAAATGACTGCGATCGCAAACGCTCCCCTAAGATAGTTAACAGCTTGGCGAATTGCGTCTAAAAGCGGAGATGGGGAGTTAGGGAGATTTGGCGCTGGAGGATGCTTTAAAAATTCTGCTATCAGATGGGGAATAACTTCGGTATCGGTTTGGGAAACAAACTGGTGACCTTTTTGTTTCAGTTCTTCGCGTAACTCGCGGTAATTTTCCACAATGCCATTTTGAACCACCGCCACCCGCATAGCCATGTCTAGATGAGGATGGGCGTTGTGTTCCTCTGGCTTTCCATGAGTCGCCCAGCGAGTGTGACCAATGCCAATTTGAGCCTGAGTAGCGATTTGTTCGAGTTTAGAACGTAAGTTATGTAGTTTACCTTTGGCGCGAACACAGTCCACCTCACCTTCCCAGACAGTGGCTATCCCGGCGGAGTCATACCCCCGATATTCCAGTTTTTCTAGCCCCGCCAGTAAGATATCTGTTGCCGCTTGAGTGCCTATATACCCAACAATTCCACACATACTCGCACCACTCTGATTTCAATATAATTTAATTTAGTCTACTGCCTAGCATAAAAGCGGCCTTTTGTCCAAGAAAATGTCCAAGAAAAAAGGAGCAAGTTGCTCCCTATGCTATCAGGTATGGTTATATTTTTTTAAACTTTGGACTAAAATAAAAATTTTGTAGGGTGAACAGACCCACCCTACAATTTTGACATACTCCCCCGCATAAATGACAGGGGATTCTGGGTTCAGACAGCAATTGCAGGCGTAGCCCGTCTTATATCGCCTCGCCCAATGGACAACGCCCTGCCCATGAGGTGGTAAATTGTCAACTAAATCAGGAATTTAAACTAAATTCCTTAATAAGCTAGACCCATGCTACGAGTTGTTTCAGCACCTAGATAAACTCGGATGCTCAAAAAGTCAGTGGGGCAAGCAGTTTCACAACGCTTACATCCCACGCAGTCTTCGGTGCGAGGTGAAGAGGCGATTTGAGAGGCTTTACAGCCATCCCAGGGAACCATCTCCAACACGTCTGTAGGGCAAGCGCGGACGCACTGGGTGCAGCCAATGCAGGTATCGTAAATTTTAACGGTATGAGACATTGAGAAAAAGGCTCCTTTCCAGTGTTCTTCTCTGCGAAAGAATCATATCAAAGCATAGTTTACAGCAGTAGCTTACAGTCGGTCATTAAAAGGCTACATAACTTTAAACAATGTCATAGACAATGGGAAAAATTTGGATGGCAAAATCTCTCTATTCCTGATATATCAACGACATTACGGGTGCTTATTTACTTTCATGCGTTCTCAAATAGCTAATATTTGTAAATTTATATGAAGTAAATTTGGGAGTTGTCTATAGTAATGATTAGTTGGTAATCATACAATATTAAATTGAACAAATTTGTGACGAAATGTTTTGCTCTATAAATAGCGATGGGCAAAGCCCCGCCGCCGGCGATCGCGGTAATTTTGAATAAGATTTTCAGACTTTTCCCTATAATTAATGTAAACCACATCACATAAATTTATGGAGCCAGACTCTTTAGCAACCGAGGTGATTCTGACACAGCGCAATCAATCACTTGGCAAAGTCCAACTCGATTGGACACCCCAACCAGGAAACTACGTCGATTTTGAAGGTCAAACTTATGCGGTACTAGAACGCCGTCACAGGTATCACTTGAAATCAGGACGTTACCATTTGCGGAATATAGCCCTGTACGTACAATCTGCCAACAGACCAACAGAGAAAACTTTAGTCAAAGGACGTTGGGTAATTGGTGATGCTACCTGTGGCTATAATGCCCAATCAGAAATTATGCGCTGTGCTGTCAACCCAGAAGGCCCTTGTGAGTCTTGCAGTTTCTACGAAAAATTAGCGGTTTAACCATTGCCAAATACTTCTCCCACAGTTAAACGGTTACCATTCACAAAATCCCATCCCGACTGGGGACGTTTGCCCGCTAACTGAACTTCACGTAAAAGTAGCAAACCCGCACCAGTTTGGGCAATAGCGCCCATTCCCTTGGCGATGCTTACCACTTCTCCTATACTTCCTGATAGAGTTGATAAATCAGGTAATTTTTGGTAAATTTCTGTTAATTCCGATGTCGGTTCGTAACCGTAAGCATCACCAAGCGGAACCGAGGCGATAATTTTTATTCCTTGGTCGCGAAAGGTGGCTGTGCAGTTGGGGTAAAAGCCTCTGATTTGGTTATGTAATTGAATCGCACTCTTTGACCAATCCAACGCGTAGTTCGGCTTTTTAATCAAAGGTGCATAAGTCGCTAACCCTTCATCTTGAGTCACAGGTTCAATTTCTTGCTTTTCCAACTTAAATAAAGTTTCTACTAATAAATCTCCACCAATTACAGATAGCCTCTGGGCTAAATCCTGGGTATGATCTAGCAATCCGATAGGTGTAGTTGCTTTCAATAGCATGGCCCCAGTATCCATTCCGGCATCCATTAACATTGTAGTGATCCCCGCTGCTTTTTCGCCGTTGTACAGACACCATTGAATCGGTGCTGCACCACGATACTGGGGTAAAATCGAGCCATGTACATTGATACAACCCAGCCTGGGCATATCCAATATTTCTGAGGACAAAATCTGTCCATAGGCTACAACTACAAATACATCTGCATCAGACTCTCGAAGTTGGGTTAAAGTTTCAGTGTCCTTTTTAATCCGTTGTGGTTGCCATACAGGCAAGTTGTGGTTAATAGCAACTGTTTTTACTGCTGAAGGGATAAGTTTGTTACCGCGTTCCCGACGTTTATCAGGTTGGGTCACAACTGCTAATACTTGAAACTCCGGTCGATTCAGTAATTTTTCTAGGGTAGGAACAGCGAAGTGAGGTGTTCCAAAGAATACTACTTTCATTAGCTATTATTTATTACGTAGGGCAAACAATTTTAGATTTTGGATTTTCGATTAATTCTGTAGACTCTTATCTTGCACTCTTGCTAACTCAGTTTAATCGATTTTTGCCTATTGATGCACTCAATAGTAAATGCGTACTAAATACCTGATAACCGCTAAGTAGAAAGGGGTTGCGATTTCTGGGTAATTTACCCAGCCTTTTTGCAGAAAATAATGCAAAATTAAATTTTTTGATGCTAAAGTGGTGTGATATTGGCGAAAACCAGGGTTGCTTGATAAACTTAGATAATAAGTTGAATAAACAAGCGAATAAGTCAGTATAAACTGTAGGCACTACTAGTAATCTTCCTTGGCTATGTCTCACAACAAGTCAATTTAGGTCTACTCGGTAAATTTCTTTGATAAATTTCACCCGTATCCGGCTACAACTTTAGATGTGTCTCTCAAACTAGTTGATTGCAATCCGCAATTTTTTCAGTTGGGATAGAAATTTCTATCTTAGAGTGGATGCTAACGGTGGTTTTTTCATATTATTAAGTTGTGCGTCAACTTTTCCAGCTTTTCAAGTAACGCCTCACTTCTACTGTTATCGGGGTCTGCTCTGTTGTAGCAGGAATAAATAAATAGGAAAACCACTTGCGCCTTAGCTTTTGCTAATCCCAATGCCAACAGATAAGTCATTCTGTTCTGCCTCTATACCGCCTGTAAGTTTAGCCTACAGAATGGGTTTAATACTCTTGAATAACACCAGTTATTTGATGTATTCGGGTATTAAGGGCAGCGGCAACAGTCTATTTTATGCAGTAACTTTTAGTTAATCTGTATCAGTTTTGATTGCAGATGTCCAGCCAAAAATAACAATTTGTCAGCAATAAGGTATGAAACATGACGCTAAAGTTTTGTAAAAATCTGCAAATTTTGAAGAAATTATTTAGGTTTATTGGTTAAAACTAGAAGTTTCTTGTTATACCTGTAATTATCGCCTGCTACCTTGCTGCCTAGGCATTGCTCTTCACACAGCACCCGCCCTCCCTAGAGAGTCTACATTATGCTCAAACTCTTCTTGCTGTCAGGATGGTTCCGCCTTCAACCATGCCTCAATTCTGTTGTTCTTGTCATGCTGATCGTCCCCTTAGTCGCAGCATCGGGTCACTCTACCTCAGCAAAACAACCTAAAGTAGTCACAAAAATTGCGTCTGCAACAAAAGCGTTGGTCTCTAAACCATTGGCCGTGGCTACGATGAAAGAACCTTATTTAGTTGAATTATTAACAACATCTCCCATAACTTCCTTTACGGCAGAATCTAACTCTATGCCATTGTTAATGGCTTCTATCGGGGAACCGTCCATTTTACAAACGAGCAAAGTTGAGTCTTCAGTAGCAAATGATTTTTTCTCTAGTAGTGATCTTGATGTTGCTTTTCCTTTAGCAGCAGTGGAACTAGCACCAATTCCAAAAACGCCTGTAAGTAAATTGAATTTAAGGCAAACTTTCCAATCTGGTGATAGCTTTAATTCCAAGTTGCCAAAGGTGATACTGTCCGCTAAATCACTCAGAACAACTCCTAGACAATTACAACCAATTTTAACGCCGGAAACACCTGTTATCGAAGAACTTGATGAAGCACAGATGGCACAGATTGATCCCATAGGTAGCCCCCATCCAATTCCTTGGAAATGGATTGTCGCCACTCAGGAGGCGATCGCTGCTAACGAAGGTTCAGGAGTTCGCCACTATCGCAGTGTACCTGTGACTTCTCCTGATGGTAGGTATATTGTTTACAGCCGGGTGGAACTAGAAGTCAGACCCGAAATGTATAACAGCAAAGTTAGCAGTGTGATGTTTGTGGAAGATACGCAAACTAAGATGTTGCGGGTGATGGCTTCAACTGCGCCTATCAGTGATCCTTTATTAAACAAAAAGGTTTCCTCGTTAGAAGCAGTTGATACAAGTAGCAGTGGGAAAATCGGGGTTTTAGTTCCTGTTAGCTGGTCGGAAAAAAGCGATCGCTTCTTAGCACGTAAGTTTGAAGGTAAGTTCAATACAGGCGATTCCACAGATCAGGCGGTCATTTGGGATCGGCAAAAAAATCATATTAATACTGTTGCCCCGGCTCGTGAGGAACATGAGCATGAGAAGATAGCGGTGTTATTAGGTTGGAGTAAAAACAAACCCGATCATGCCCTTTTCCGGGCGGGAGAAATGGGAGAAGAAAACTGGCCTTTGGTGCAAGTCACTACTGATGGTCAAACTGTAGATCCCACAGATGCAGACCAGCCTATGACTTTTGGCCCAAAAATTACAGAAGTTTGGGCTGGCCCACAAGTTGCTTCTCGATAGGTGATTAAATACAGCAAATTTCATCTCAGTGAAGTACACCAATGGCGGGCAAGAATGGCGGGCAAGATGCCCGCACCACAAGAGTTTTATCATTTGTGTCTGTACGCCATTTACCTGCAATCTGCTGTATTTGTTTGACTCCCGTTGTGCGATCCGAAAACAACGGGATTTTTTCATTCTAGTTTCTCGGTAGTCTAGCCTGTATATATTGTGAATTTCAAGGCATAATTTCCCATCAATATGGTGTGTTGCGCTATGGGACAACACACCCTACTAAGAATAGTGGTTAATTTAACTACTCTGATTTCTCGCTTTTTTCTAATTCATCTGTGTCTTCTTTGACTCGACGGATGGGTAAATTAGCAATCAACGCTGTGGTTCGTTGATTACTTTCTAGAGAAAACTCTAGTCCTTCTGTCTCGATTTCTACATAGCGACAAACTATCTCCAGGATTTCTTGTCGCATTTTTTCTAACTTTTGCGGGTCTAAATCAGCACGGTCGTGGGCAATTACCAGTTGCAAGCGACGTTTCACTTGAGTGCGACTGGTGTCAGGAGTACGTACAAATAATCGTTCTATAAGTTCAAGAATCATTGCCAATGGGTGTGCGGAGATTGGAACATGAGTGAGTTAACCAATTTTTGTCCATAACAACTTTCGCAAACGGGCGAAGATGTTGTCGCTGGGTGCGTCGAGATCAAGAAAATCGACTTTTTCTCCTTCCAATCTACGGGCAATATTATCAAAGGCTACAGCAGCTAAAGAGGGGGTATCCCCTAATACTAAAGGTTCCCCGCGATTGGTAGAAACAATAACACGCTCATCATCAGGTATTACCCCGATGAGGGGGATTGCCAGAAGTTCCTGAACATCTTGCACAGACATCATATCATTTGCTCGTACCATTGCGGGTCTGATGCGGTTAATGATTAAATGAGCGCGCTTAATACCTTGTGCTTCTAGTAACCCTACTACTCTGTCAGCATCACGAACTGCGGAAATTTCCGGCGTAGTGACAATCAGGGCTTCTTTGGCTGGGGCGATCGCATTCTTAAATCCGTTTTCAATTCCAGCCGGACTATCGATAATCACGTACTGAAACTTTTGGGCTAGTGCATTTACTAGCAACTTCATCTGTTCGGGAGTGACTGAATCTTTAGAGCGATTTTGGGCTGCTGGTAGTAAGACAAGATTGGGTTGTCGCTTATCTTTCACCAAAGCCTGTTCTAATCGGCACTCCCTAGCCAGAACTTCTACCGCAGTATAAACAATGCGGTTTTCTAGTCCCAGCAACAAATCCAAATTTCTCAGGCCAAAATCGGCATCAACTAAAGCAACTTGACGACCAATTTTGGCTAAAGTCATGCCTAAATTTGCGGAAACGGTGGTTTTACCCACTCCTCCTTTACCGGAGGTAATCACAATAATGCGAGTCATGGTAGAGTTGCGCTCGATGTGGGTTCAGGAAATATAGTAAATACTTATGGCACCTGATTTAACCTATTGAATTGGTTTCTGGAAAAATCATTAGCCCTGGCGATGCGAATTCCGGCGGGCGTAATATGCGCCACTTCTGGAAAAACCTGCATCGGTGATTTCTCTGGGGCCCTGGCTACAGCATCTGCGATCCGCAACTGGGTTGGTTCCATTTGCAAGGCCATAATCAGACACTCACGATTGCCTCCGGCACCCGCATGAGCAATTCCACGTAGTCGTCCCCATATTACAATATCTCCTTCTGCAACTACGATACCACCTGGATTTATATCTCCTAAAAGAATTACTGTTCCAGGATGACGAATTTCTGTGCCAGAACGAACTGTCATTTCTAGATAGAGGGCATCTGCTGAGGTCGCAGTAGCAGTTTTAAACTCTGAATTGAGGGAAGTTTCGGGTTGGAGTTGTTCAACTGAATAACCAGAGGTGACAGCCGCGATCGCTGTTTGGCGACGACTGGTAGCTACAGATTTTAAATCCAGTTGGGCTTCACTAAAAGCCTCGGCGAATTCTTGTAGTTGTCTACCATCTAGCAAGCGGTCTTTAGCAATCAAATGTACTGGTGTGCTGGATGTTCGTAAGCGATCGCCTGCATTTAACCGCACCTTCAATTGTTGCCAAATATCAGACCAAGCCAGTTCAGAGGCTGGTATTTGAGATTCTGTGGGCAAAATGACTAACAGTCTCTCTCCCTGAATTTTTAACTGCACTTGAATATGCTTTTGCCACCTATTCTCTGCTGTTAATGATTTTGGAGGGTCAATATCCAAATCAACAGGATCAACCAGAGAAATAGACTCTGTATGAGTAGCAGCAGAATTTGACTCTACATGATCAGGGTCAGAATTTGATTGTAAATAGAGGAGGACAGAATTTAGCTCTGCATCCGGGATAATTTGATCAGCATCGTCATCAGAATTCCCTAAATTGGGCGACCTATTGTCAGCCACGGGAGAATTTACTTCTAAATCCGAAATGTGAGCATTTAACCCTGGATCAGAGATTGCCGAATTTGACTCTAAATTGGGGATATGAGAATCAGAAGTCATGCAGCACCAGCCAATAGATACACTGAGTAATTACCAATATTAAATCAGTTGCAAAATTTAAAAATCTTTTTACCTATGTATTTGTAGTTAATCTTTTGTAAACCGTCCCCAAGGCATCAGCATCGCCAACATTACCAGGAAACAGCACTACTGGCAAATTGGCAAACTGGGGATGATCCGAGGTGGTGATTACCATTGAACAACCAGCTAAAACCTGTCCGAGTAATCTGGCTGAATTTAAACACAGACCCGTACTCAAGACATCATTTGAGGTAATTCCTCCCTTGCTGATTAAAAACCCAATATCAGATGGTAAACCCCGGACAATATCCATCAATAAACTGGAAACTTTGACCCCAAAATCTAACCTAGTCTTGACATCCTTAAAAGTGAGTTCCTGACGACTGGTATAAACTACTGGGGTTTGACCAGCGTTGTGTACAGCCTTTATTTTTTCCAGAATCTCGGTTAAAAGTTGAGCCGATTCTTTCACCCCGTCATCCAGTAATCGCGCCACATCCACTTCAATTCCCGCCGTTCCCTCAACTTGCAATAACGCCTGCAATTGCTGAGTTGTTTTTTTGACATGAGAACCCACAATTACCGCACCCGGTTTTCCTTCCCGCACATATTCCGCCATGTTTTCTGCGGCAATAGGTTGAGGAGGTAAAGCAGCCAAAGCTGTTAAAATACTGGCAGCACTGCGAAACAAAAAGCGTTTGCCTTGGCTGGCGGCTGTTAGCACATCGACAGCAAAAGAATTAAGGTCAGATTGAGTCTCACCATCCACGACAGCGCACTGATTATTAGACAGTTTTAGTAAGCGTTCTAAACTACCAGCCCGGATATCATTCAGTACAAACCTAGTTACAGAGTCCGCACTAATAAGCCCTTGAGTTTTTTCATCTACATACTTCGGTAAGTAACTGTGATGGTAGCTAAACACCGAATCATGGGCAAATTCAGTTTCATGTACTGGGGTAGGTACACCATCAATAATCAAGTAATGTACACTGTCACGGGTGATGCGTCCACCCTCGGTTTCAGAGGATTCGCCCACAAAGAATGCGGGGACAAGAAAATGAGCATCAAAGGGGCCAAGTTCTTGAGCGATCGCATCAGTTTCAATGGGATAATGTCCTCGTAATGTAGAATCAGAACGGCTAACAACCAAAAAATCAGTCACATTTTCCGCAGCTAACGCCAGTTTTAAGTTTTGACAAACTTCTCTGGTTACAGACGTGGCTGACTCTGGCGGTAAGGATCTCGTATTCGTCAGGACAAAGAAAATAGGGGAATCATCTTGCAAGCCGAAGCGTAAAGTATCCACATCCCACTGCATCAACAGTAAACAACTGTGGACTGTTTGTGACCCCGTAGGGTCATCATCTAAGACAATAATTTTGGGTTTATTACTCATATAACGCTGTTTTATTTGCAAGTAGTTTTTTATTATCTCGCAAAATCCGTTCGCTGTAGCAATGCTATTGAATTTTGAATAATTGAACGCAAAATTTAGGAATACGGTTTATATCAGCGCGATATCCCTGATTTATTCAGTAAATTTAAACTTAAAAACAGAGCTGCCACACTTCCAGCCACGGATATTTCACCTTTAACAATTTTATCTACAACTGATTCTATAGGAATTAAAACTACTTCAATATCTTCTGTAACATCTAATTTTTGCTCACCAATTTTGATCACATTCTCAGCTAAAAATAGATGTATTTTATTAGTATCCTTGACCGGATTATCATATTGAGTCGCTAATTTAGTAACTTTTTCAGCTAAATAACCAGTTTCTTCGCGAAGTTCTCTGATGGCTGCTGTTGCAGCGTTTTCCTGAGTAGCATCGAAACTGCCAGCCGGGAGTTCTAACAAAATTTCACCCACGCCATGCCTGTATTGACGCACAAAAACAATTTCTTGATGATTTGTCACAGGTACAATTAAGGCAATTTCCGGTCTGACAACCACAAAAAAATCATCTATGATTTTTCCATTGGGTAATTCTACAGCATCTTGCCTAATTTTACACCAGGGATGGTTTAAGACCATTTCTGATTTGACAATTTTCCATTTTTTCACTTTATTCATAAACTTGAGATATAAATAAAACATTATAATCCAAGATAAATCCCGCAAAGTAGCGCCAAGGCTGGCAATTATTTAAAATCAGAGTGCGATCGCTCTAGCCAATTATCAAGTATATTTATGCAATTAGAAGTAAAAATATTTACTGTAAATAAACGCTTTCCTTTGACTATTAGTCGCGGGACAACAGCCCAAACAACAAATATATGGGTAAAAATTTTACATGATGGTATTGAAGGCTGGGGTGAAGCATCGCCATTTGGTGTCGGGACTCATTCCCAAGCAACTGCGGTGATTAAAAATCATTTGCAGCAACTCATACCAGTATTACAACCATTCAGCCCGTTACAACGCCAGCAAATTGAACAAATATTAACACAAAAGCAGGTTCCTTCCTCGGCTAGGGCAGCGCTGGATATGGCGATGTATGACTGGCTAGGTAAGCGTGTGGGATTACCTCTGTGGCAAATTTGGGGACTTGACCGTAATGTTATAGTGCCGACTTCGGTGACAATTGGGATTAATTCACCAGCCGGAGCTAGGGCTAGGGCGCAGGACTGGTTAAAATTTATGGATGTTCGTCTGTTTAAAGTCAAATTAGGTAATCCCGATGGGATAGATGCAGACCAGCAAATGCTCTTAGCGGTGCAACAAGAAGCAACCGACCTAGAATTATTCGTAGATGCAAACGGGGGTTGGAGTTTAGAAGATGCTATTTATATGTGTAATTGGCTAGCTGATTTAGGCATAAAATATGTAGAACAGCCATTACCAAGAGGTCAGGAAAAGAGTTTAGTTGAACTGAAGCAGAAATCCCCCCTACCAATATTTGTGGATGAAAGTTGCTTTACTAGCAGCGATATTCCCCATTTAGCCAACTATGTGGATGGGATCAATATCAAACTGATGAAATCAGGGGGACTCACAGAGGCTATGCGGATGGTACATACAGCGCGAGCTTATGGGTTACAAGTGATGTTCGGTTGCTATTCTGACAGTACACTAGCGAATACAGCCGCAGCCCAGTTAGCACCATTAGCTGATTATTTAGATTTAGACAGTCACCTGAACTTAATTGATGATCCCTTTACAGGTGCATTAGTGCAAGAGGGGAGAATTATACCAAACGATTTACCTGGCTTGGGGGTACAATACAGTGAGCTTTCCGCTTAATCAAAGAGTAGCAATTCTGCTACATGAAGGAATTACTGGGACTCAGGGTAAAACTGGGCTATCACTTTTACGCTACAGTCAAGCCCCCATCGTCGCCTTGATTGATCGTGAATCTGCTGGCAAATCTCTGTCAGAATTAACAGGGATGAAGCGTGATGTGCCAATTGTGGCATCATTAACCGCAGCACTTGAGTATAAACCGGAAGTTTTGGTAATTGGTATTGCTCCCAAAGGCGGGATTTTACCGGATGATTACTGGCTAGAAATTAAAAATGCTTTACAAGCTGGGATGTCGTTGGTAAATGGTTTACACACGCCATTGGCAAATATACCGGAGTTAAATGCACTGCTCAAACCAGGACAATTAATTTGGGATGTGCGGCAAGAACCAGCTAATTTGGGTGTTGCTAGCGGGTTGGCTCGGACTCTTTCCTGTCGGCGAGTGCTGACTGTGGGAACTGATATGGCCATTGGTAAGATGTCCACTAGCTTAGAGTTACATCGCGAGTCACAGCGCCGGGGATGGCGGTCTAAATTTTTAGCTACAGGTCAAACTGGGGTGATGTTAGCAGGGGATGGCGTACCTTTAGATGCTGTGCGGGTAGATTTTGCGGCTGGTGCTGTGGAGCAAATGGTGATGCGTCATGGTCAAGACTACGACATCCTCCACATTGAAGGACAGGGTTCACTGCTGCATCCTGGTTCCACTGCTACTTTACCTTTAATCCGTGGTTCGCAACCAACCCAATTAATTTTGGCACATCGGGCGGGACAAGTTTATGTGCGTAATCATCCCCAGGTTGTGATTCCATCTTTACTCAAAGTAATCCGGTTGTATGAGACTGTGGCTAGTGGAGAAGGGGCTTTTGGAAATGTGCCTGTAGTCGGTATAGCTTTGAATACAGCTCATTTAGATGAGTTTACAGCTCAGGGGGCGATCGCCCAAACTACAGCCGAAACTGGTTTACCTTGCAATGATGTCGTGCGTTTTGGGGCTGGTGTTTTGTTGGATGCGATTATGAGTAATTAGGGAAGTGGGAAATAGGAATTTAAATATTCAAAAGAAGCCTTGGCAATGATATCAAGACTTCTGGTTAACTTATTCAATTAAATAACTGGAAACAGCTATTTATACCACGTGGTTGAAAAAGATTGCCCAAATACTTCCTGTTACACCCACAGCAATTAAAAAGTTAGTGAAGAAACGACCCAACTCTGTGCCTCGTCCTAGCTTGCTATCTTCTTGACCTGCACTAAAAAATAATGACCAGGCTTGGTTGACATTAATTCTTTCAAAGTTATTGAAATTCGGTCTAAATACAACCGGACCTAGTAAATCTTTTTGGGGAAAATCAAAATCGGTTCTCATATTTTTTCTCGCTTATTGTTCTATTGTTAATTAATTTCGCAAATTTTTAGAATATTTAATTTACAGGTTAGTCAGCCAGCCAATTAAGCCGTGACCTGTAATCACTTCTACAGCTATGAGTGAAACAAAGCCAATCATCGCCAAACGACCATTTAGTGTCTCTGCATACTTGGTAAAACCTGCTCTTGGGGTTTTGTCTACATAGACTTTTGGCTCAATGGCAAAGTTATTCCGTTCACCGAGTTCGTTAGTCTTGAAACCTTTACTTGTCATGGGTTTTTCTTTTTTGTTTTCTTATGTAACCAAACATAACATTATGTAAATTATTTTTACAAGGGCTTGACAAGGATAAAAGGTGTGGTTAACCGTACTAAAAGTTTGAGTCTACCTGATATTGATTGAGCGGTTTTACAAAACAGGTATCTACTCAGAAAGTTTTAGAATACATTAATGATCCACATCATGGATGAATAAATTCATCCTGTTCGCTTATATCCCCCGGTTAGAAACACGGGGGCTTTACGCATCACGACTCGTAAGTTTTTGCGTCTCAACATAGAACACTGAAAGCTATTTATGCCTACTACCACCTGGAATCGTCATCACGTTCTTTCCCTCGCTGACTTCACAACTGCCGAATACGATACTGTTTTACAAATTGCTGCTAGTTTTCAGGAGGTGCTGTCACGGCGGACAAAGAAAGTACCCAGCCTACAAGGACAGGTGGTGGCGAACTTATTTTTTGAACCGTCCACACGTACCCGCAGCAGTTTTGAACTGGCCGCTAAACGTCTCAGTGCAGATACGCTGAACTTTGCCGCCGCCAGTTCTTCCATGACGAAGGGAGAAACAATTTTGGATACAGCCAAGACCTATTTGGCCATGGGAACTGATATTATGGTGATCCGGCATAAAGAAGCTGGAGTTCCCAATGCGATCGCGCAGGAAATGGATCGTCTAGGCGTGCGAGTCAGTATCCTCAACGCTGGTGATGGTCAACATGAGCATCCTTCCCAAGCACTGCTAGATTTATTTACTGTCTGTACTTTAATTGACCGCAGTAATCCCCGACTGGAACTGTTAAAAGATAAAAAAATTGCCATCGTCGGAGATATCTTACATTCCCGCGTAGCGAGGTCAAATATCTGGAGTTTAACAGCCAGTGGCGCTCAAGTGCATCTAGCCGCACCACCCACCCTTCTACCCAAGCTATTTGCTGACTTTGTTTTAGAAGAAGATAAAACACCCTCATCCTCCACACTCAACCGTCAACTATTTCTGCATTGGGATTTAGAATCTGCTTTACAGGATGCAGATATAGTCATGACATTGCGCCTGCAAAAAGAACGCATGACAGCGCACCTACTCCCAAGTTTGCGAGAATATCATCAAACCTTTGGCATTACACGCCAAAAGCTACAACTGTGTAAGCCTAACGTGAAAGTTTTACATCCCGGCCCAGTCAACCGTGGTGTAGAAATTAGCTCAGATTTAATGGATGATCCCGAATTTAGCTTAATACAGTCCCAAGTTACCAGTGGTATAGCTATTCGCATGGCACTGTTATATCTGTTAGGTAGCGGTAAAGATTCAGGAATTGCCATTAAATAGTCTTGATCCGAATTTCTCAGCAGTCGTCTTTAGACGACTTTCGCTATCAGACGGGGGTTTGAACCCCCGGCGGGTGATAACGACAGGTGCAAGATGTGAGCTTACATCAACCCAACCGATAATCTTTTGCATCATTTTAAGCTTGCCACGCCAGTAGGGTGTGTTGTCGCACAGCGCAACGCACCATCAAGCCAGAGCAAAGGGAGCAAGGAAGTGGAATTGTTTCCGCCCACGGACTCACTAATCCTTTGCCAAAACCCGATTTCTTCAAGAAACAGAGTTTTATCTGTAACTAAAGTGGTATCTTGAAGCTTTTTTTAACCATTGAAATCAGTAAATTCCTCCTCTAGCGGGAGGACATAATACTGAAAATATTGCATAATTTATAACATAGAGGTTAGCGAAATCATTAACTTCTACAAACTATAGAAGGTAAATAAATTATGAAAACAATATTTTTAACCGCAGCAGCACTACTCAGTACGTTAACTTTAGCTGCACCTATTTCAGCTAGAGAAGTACCTACTCCTACACAACAGTTGCTAGAAACTAGAGAATGTTATGGTTGCGATTTAACCAACGCTAACCTTAAAGGCGCTCACCTCATAGGTGTTGATTTGAGAAATGCTAATTTAACAGGTGCTAACTTAGAACACGCTAACCTAGAAGGTGCAGATTTAACAGGTGCTAACTTGCACTCTGCTGATCTCACAGAAGCCTATGCCAATGGTACTACCTTTGATAACGCCAATCTGACCAATGCCGATTTGAGCGATGCCAACTTATATAATGCTCAAGTAAATAATGCAGTCATGATTGGTACTGATATCAGTGGTGCTGACGGTTTTGATATCAATCTCGGCATTGGTGGTGAACATTAAGAGTTAAGAGTTAGATTATAACCCCTAACTCCTCAGCTTTATTCGCCAGTAATCGAAAGTTGGTCAACCCAAATTTTGGGACACACTCCACCAGGAGTAAGTTCTACTTCTTTCTCTACATAAACTATCGACTTCAGGAGTTCTAAGAAATCGCCAGCAACTGTTGCTGATTCAATACTGGTTTTCACACCTTGATTAACTAACCAGCCATCAAAAGGCAGAGAAAACGAGCCTTGTAAAGATTTCACTCCTGCATGGAGAGCTTGTAAATCATCAATTAAAATCACATTTTCCGCAGTGTCTAAGCTTAAAGTCTGTTCAGGTGATGTCGCCGCAAAAACATGATAAAAGTTAGGACTGACGCTGACTTTTGCACCAATACTTGCGTTACCTGTAGGCTGGGTATTCATTCTTTTTGCAGTACCCGCACTGTGAAGAAAACTTTTTAAAACACCATTTTCAATCAGCGAAATCTGACGAGTTGGAGTTCCTTCACCGTCAAAGCTTTCTGCCCCTACGTTAGCTGGGTGCAGTGAATCATCATAAACTGAGAGCAGAGGTGAAGCAATTTGCTTGCCTAAATCATCAGGATTGGATAAGCTTTGATTGTCCAAAATGCTTTGAGCGTTGAACAAGTTAGAAAACGCGCCCAACAAACTTAAAAAAGCATCAGGAGAGAAAACAACTCGATATTTACCAGACTTGATTTTTTCATAATTCAAGTGGCTGATAGTTTTCTCTGCTGTTTCCTTGATACAACCATTGATATCGAGATTATTTACACTCCGCTCAATTCTAAAAGCGCTACCACTGCGAGGCTTTTTGCCGTCTTCCTCAGTTTTGCTGTAAAGAAAAATTGATGCTAAAGAATGAGATTCAGTTCTGGTTGCGCCATCGCTATTGAGATAGAACCTGTCAATATCTCTTTGGGCTAAACCGTTATAAGGTACGCCCTTAATGGCCTGATGCGCTGCTAAAAGTTCCTTTTCAGCTAGAACTAGGCTATTTATCAACTCAGCCACAGGTGCTTGGGGTGCTTTTTCCTGGTGTGTGCTGGGAATAGTCACAGTTGCTTCGGGGCTAAAATCAGGGACATTTTCCTTCACTCCAAAAAAACTAGCTTCGTAGGCAGTTTTTAAAGCTAATTCCAGACCCTTGGGATCTACATCCGTTGTGCTGGTAACACCCATTGTATTGTCTTCATTCCAGACCCGCACGGTTACCCCAGAACGATTTGAGGCTTTAACTTGTTTTGGCTCACCTTGGTCTACTTGGACGCTAGTTTCATCGATAGTCGAGCCATAAATGTCAAATTTTTTAATCCCAAGTTTACTAGCATTTTCCTTGGCATTATTAGCAATTTCATTAATATTCGGCATGGTCAATTTTGGATTTTAGATTTGATATCTTGCAGTGCTAAAAGTTTACTTTGTGCCTTGGTGGTGTATTCAATCTTTGCTTAACCACTAAAACACCAAGACACGGAAAATTCTTTATCTGCCGCCCACGGTAATAGAATCGACTTTGATGTGGGGTTGTCCGACTGTGGTATAGATACTGCCACTAACAGAACCGCAGAAGCCGGGCGCAAGTTCCAAATCTTGGGAACACATGGAAATTTTGTTCATGATTTCCTTGGCTTCACCAATGAGGATGGCTCCTTTTAGAGGCTTAGTGATTTTGCCATTTTCAATTAAATAAGCTTCATCTACACCAAAGTTAAATTGACCTGTAGCCCCAACGCTACCGCCACCCATTTTTTTACAGTAAATGCCTTTATCAACTGAGTTAAATAAATCTTCAGTTGTATATTCGCCAGGAGCAATATAAGTGTTACGCATCCGACTAGCAGCAGCAAATGTATAACCTTGGCGGCGACCACTTCCAGTTCTGGGGTGTCCAGTGCGGGAAGAACCTGTTCTATCGGCTAAGAAGTTTTTCAGAACACCTTTTTCAATTAATAGAGTTCTTTGCGCCGGCATTCCTTCGTCGTCCATATCAATAGTCCCGAAGGCATTTTCTGCTCGACCTTCGTCCCAGGCTGTGAGGCTTTCGTGGGCTATTTTTTCGCCTTTTTTGTCGGCAAAAGGAGTGGTCTTGCGTTCGATTTGCGTAGTTTCGAGCAGATGTCCGCAGGCTTCGTGGAAGATGACTCCACCGAAGTGATTGGCCATGATAATCGGGTATGTACCGGAATCTACATAATCTGCATACAGCATTTTTCCGGCAGATTCGGCAATTTTCTCGGATGCTTCTCGATAATCCCAAGTTCTCAGGAAGTTAGCATCACTGGTATTTCCAGCTCGTTCACCGATAGATGTGCGATTAGCACCATCTGCACACAAGAGGTTAAATCCTACGGATTGAGTGAGGCGAATGTCACGGGCAAATGTGCCATCACTAGCAGCAACTAAGACTTCTTGCCAATCTCGGAAATAGGAAGCCCGGCGCGATTGCACATGGTTGGCTTTTTTCTGGAGGTAGGTAGTGCCATCAAGAAGGACTTCTCCCATTTCTTTGATGGAACTACACAAAGGTAACCAGCCATCTTTACCTCTTTTTGTGGCGTAGTCTCTAAGTAATTCGAGATTGGTTTCTGGGATGAAGGCGTTATGAGTAGGTAGTTCTAATCCAAGAATAGAAAGTCCTTTTTCTAAGGCTGCTTGCAAACCGGAAAAAGATAGGTCGTTGGTGCTGACGTAGCAGTCGGCTTTACCGCGAAATACTCTGACTCCTGCACCTGTGGCTAAAGTGGGCGAAATGCTGGTAATTGCGTCGTCTTCTGCGAGACAACTGATATAGTTACGACGTTCTAAGAATAATTCGATAAAGTCAGCACCGGCGGCGCGTCCTAGTCCGAGAAGGGTAGCCAGAGGAGCTTCCCAGGTTTCATCGAATCGCTCTGGTGTGGAGGAATATTGGAGTGTGGGGATTTGGTTGGAGAGAAGTAGCGTACTTGTAAGCATGGATAGTCCCGTCTGCTGCCGTTATATTTAGGTTTACTGTATTTTCTTTACTTGTATATCTATCTAGGTTAATAATTTTTTAAAGTATTACAAGATAGTTCTTCCTTATCAAGGATAGCATAACAAAAATATGAGTGATTGTCAACTGTCAATACTCTCTTTTTGCGTTGGACTAAAGAAGGAATTTAGAAGTTTCCCTAAAGATAAATTGTAGCGTGGGTTTGGGGAGACTTGCGATCGCCTTTGTGTCAACCCCATTTGGGAGATAAAGACAATGAGGAGCGATCGCCTACTGGACTTGATCCATCGCATGAATAGCGCTATTTATAAGTTATGCTGCAAATTTCTCGTAAAATCATGATCCCCGATAGCGAAATCGAAATGAGCGCGATTCGTTCTCAAGGCGCAGGCGGTCAAAACGTCAATAAAGTGTCTACTGCTATCCACTTACGCTTTGACATTGAAGCTTCATCATTACCCGCTTTCTATAAACAGCAACTTTTGAACTTAAATGACCGACGCATTACTCAGGAAGGAGTTGTTGTAATTAAGGCTCAAGAATACCGCAGCCAGGAAAAAAACCGGGAAGAGGCTTTGCAACGACTCAAACAACTTATACAAAGCGCAGTTATACTACCCCAAAAACGCAAACCCACAAAACCAACTCGTAGTTCTCAAAAAAAACGTCTTAATAGTAAAACTAAGCGCGGACAAATAAAGTCGATGAGACGACAGGTGATGGATTGAAATGCGATGCTCTCATATATAAACCTTGTCTACTTTGAGAACTGTAGTTCTTAGTCAAGATGGTGAGATTGCTTCCTTACGTCGCAATGACAAAAACTCCATTTTTCATGATGGACAAGGTTTA
>REBL01000034.1 GCA_007692755.1 Nodularia sp. (in: cyanobacteria)
AATAATGACGCACTTTGGGTAGGAGTTTTACGGACAAGATTTAGTTTCTAATTTCGGTTGGTGTCTTGGTAGTCAAAGTAGAGACGTTGCGTGCAACGTCTCTACAAAGATTCACCTATGGTTTCACCGCCAAGACACAAGTTATAGATTGGTTTGTAGCGGTAGAATTTACTCAAAGACTATAATTTTAGGAGTAGAACCCTGTCGTTACAATTTATTTCCCTTCCCCCTTCTAATTCTCAACCTCCCGCAGGTTTAATTGTCTGCTTACATGGTTGGGGATCTAATGCTGAAGATGCAGTATCTTTATCACCGTTTTTCAATTTACCTAATTACCAGTTTTTATTTCCCAATGCACCTTTTCCTTTTCCTAACTCCCCTACAGGTAGGGCTTGGTATGACCTGAGAAAGGAAAATATGTATGAAGGTTTGGCAGAAAGTCAGCAATTGTTAATCGATTGGTTGCAATCTTTGGAGAGTAGCACTGGTGTGCCGTTGTCGCGGACTATTTTGACTGGATTTTCTCAAGGTGGGGCGATGACTTTGGATGTCGGTCTCAAATTGCCTTTAGCTGGATTGGTGGTAATGAGTGGATATTTGCATCCTGATATAGTCACAAGAGCTAAAAGTGATTTTCCCCCAATGTTAATTATGCATGGTAGATATGATGAAGTTGTGCCACTGACATCTGCTGTAAAAGCACGGGAAGCAGCAGAGTCTCTGGGAATTGCGGTGGAATACCACGAATTTGATATGGGTCATGAAATTCGCCCACAAATGTTAGATGTGCTACACAATTTTGTTGTGAAGATCATGGACTAAGCTAATGGCCATTTAATTTGTACAACATGGGGAGTGTGAACTACCCACTCTAGAAGAGTTTAATGTCAGTTTAGTATAACCAGTTTTTTTAAGGCTTCTCCCCTGCTCCCTGCTCCCTGCTCCCTTTCCTCTTTTTTAACTGGGTTACGAATTTTTTCGCAATAATGGTAAAAAAAATGCAAGTTTTTCGGAAATCTTCGCCCTATAGTGAGTAAGATAGATTGGGTGGCAGCGTCAAGCGCAACTCAAATGGTGCTGGGTGAAAATTCTGCATAAGGGAGGGGCAAGGATTATGACAACTTTAAGCATTTCTAAGAAAGACATTTCTGCTATGACTACGGCAGATGTACAAGAGTTGGCTAATCGTCTGGAACTAGATAATTACAGCAATGCTTTTGAGGGTTTAAATGATTGGCATCTATTGCGTGCGATCGCTTTTCAACGTCCTGAGTTAGTGGAACCCTATATCTATCTCTTGGATTTAGAAGCCTACGACGAAGCATAACAATTTGAAAATTAGGAGTTAAGGGTTATTATTTTTAACTACTTGCTCCTAAGTTTCCACTATGCTGAATCTCCAATCCCAAACTTCAAACCGAAAAAATAGGGTGATAATTGCTGTCGGTGGTGGTATCGCTGCCTACAAAGTTTGTGAATTAGTTTCAGCGCTGTTTAAAACTGGGGTAGAAATTCGCGTCATTCTTACCCAAGCAGCACAACAATTTATTACGCCTCTAACTTTAGCTACTCTCTCTCGTCATTGTGCATACACAGATGATGATTTTTGGCAAGCAACTCATTCGCGCCCATTGCATATTGAGTTGGGAGAATGGGCTGATGTGTTGGTAATTGCTCCTTTGACGGCGCATACATTAGCAAAATTAGCTGGTGGTATGGCTGACAACTTGCTGACAAATACGGTGCTGGCTTCTACTTGTCCTGTGTTGTTAGCTCCAGCGATGAATACAGATATGTGGTCACAGTTAGCAGTGCAGCGCAATTGGCGACAACTGTTAACAGATAGCAGATATCATGGCATGAATACAGGATCGGGGTTGTTGGCGTGCGATCGCATCGGTGCGGGAAGAATGGCAGAACCCCCGGAAATTTTAACTTATATCCAATCAATTTTACACACTGGGGGAACACGAGATTTAACTGGTAAGCGTGTATTAATTAGTGCTGGAGGAACAAGAGAATATTTTGATCCCGTACGGTTTATTGGCAATCCGTCTACAGGAAAAATGGGACTGGCTTTAGCACAAGCCGCACTGCATCGAGGAGCAAATGTGACGTTGGTGCATAGTCCAGCCTCTTGGGATGTACCATTAGGAGTGCAAGCTATACCTGTAGTTAGTGCCGCAGAAATGCAGCAGGTAATGCAGTCATATTTACATAACAGTAATGTAATTATTATGTCCGCTGCTGTCGCCGATGTGAAGCCTAGAGACTATAGTACAGAGAAATTACCCAAGCGATCGCTTCCCAAGTTCTTACCTCTAGAACCAGTCCCGGATATAATTGCTGAATTAGCACAACTCAAACAACCCCATCAGCTGTTAATTGGGTTTGCGGCACAGACTGGAGATATTATCACCCCAGCAATGGCAAAGTTGCAGAATAAGAATTTGGATATGATTGTTGCTAATCCCATTGATCAACCAGATAGTGGTTTTGGCAGTGACAATAATCAGGCTATATTCTTAGATAAACAAGGAAATCAGCGAGAAATTCCACCTTGCTCTAAATTGCAAATGGCACATTATTTATTTGATTTTTTCGTTGGTAAACCCAGCTAAACCACCAAGTTTCAACGACCTTCTAAACTACGAATTTTGTACATACTTAATACAATTCCTCCCATCTAATTTAGCAGCATATAATGCCTTATCGACTACTGCTAATAAATCATGGCTAGTTTCGCCATGATCAGGAAACACACCCAACCCACCCGAAACGGTAGCATATATTTCCTGGTCTACAAATTGGACTCGTATAGCTTGAAATGACAAGCGAATTTTTTCAGCCTCCTGAAACGCCTTCTCTAGTGTCATACCAGGAAACACTAATACAAACTCTTCCCCACCATATCGGCAGAAAATGCCTTGAGAATCACTATGCTGGCGAAGCAATTCTGCAAATGTCTGGAGTACGCGATCGCCTGCCTGATGCCCGAATGTATCATTAATATGCTTAAAATAATCAATGTCCATAATCATCACCGCCACTGAATCACAATCTCGTGCCGCCCGTATCAGTTCTTGGGGAAGTGTCTCGTCAAAATAACGCCGATTGAATAAACCCGTTAGTCCGTCTCTGATAGCCTGTTCGCGGAGTTGCGCTTGTAACTTCTCAATTTTGATTACCTGTTTTTGTAAACGTTTATTCGCCCGTCGCAGTTCCAGATCAGCTTGATACTGTTGCGTAATATCACGTAAGATTAGCAGATGACCCGTTAATTTTCTGCGGTTATTGTGTAAATTACTAACCAGTATTTCTACATAACGAGGCGTGACTGCATCGATGAATATTTGCGTTTTGACGCTTTCATCTTTTTGGTAAAGCTTGACAATTTCTGTCCATTGCGGCAGAATTAGCTCGGCAAATTGTCCAATATGCACTTTTTTAGCCCCAATCAAATGTTTTGCCGCCGGATTAATGTCAACAATGCGGTTTTTGTGATCCAACACCAACACGCCGTCACTCATCTTTTCAATCAGGGTGTCTCGTGCTACGGGAAGCAGGTCAAACATCCGAAAGCGAAAGAGGTTTACAAAACAGGTCAGTCCGGTGAGCATAAAACTCATGGGGGTAATATTCAGACCGGGGGGAGTGATATTTAACATATATAAGCTCGCTCCCAACAGTGGTAAACCTGCACCAGCTAACACTATCCAAGACTGTTGACGATAGAGAACTGAAGGTAGCAAAGCCTTTTTCAATAGGATGATTATGCCTGCAAGTGTATAAACGTAAACAAACGCCATCACCCAAAAAAAACCGATACCATGTTGATAAATCACAATATTACTGCCATTGGGATCAGGCAAAAAATCAGACCAGACCAGACTATGGGATTCGTTGGTTGCAACCAAAGCCACATTAAATGTAGGGATAACCCATAGCAACGCTGTATTCCGAGGTGTTAGCCAGCGATTTTTGTTGGTAAAGTGTAACGCAAACATTAAGAAAAACGTAATTACACTACCTGAGCCAACATACTCCAGCTTTGACCAAAATATTTTTTCGGGAAGCATGATTGCTACTGCTTCCATAGCTGCAACTGTAGCGTATCCTGCGATCGCCAGCATCATGAAAATGAAAGGACTGCTAGCAGTAGAAATTGAACGCCGCTGCCAAGCGGCAAAGGCAACGATAGCCGAAATAATAGCAGTAAGACTAAGAATAACAAAATATATATTCTGCTGAACAAGCATCATGGCGGATGATCTAACGGTAATCTCCAACTTATTTCATCAGATCAAGCGAGTAGTTATATTTACATAATAAGTTAAGTATTTGATCACAAGTACGATTGCCAAACTGGAAAATCGAAAGCTACACAATTTGAGCAGACTACAGACGGCGTTATAGATTAGGAGATAATGTCTGTAACACCTGACTAATTCGGGCTTTGTTTTTCACAGCGAAGGGT
>REBL01000186.1 GCA_007692755.1 Nodularia sp. (in: cyanobacteria)
AGTACCTGTTTTTTACACCTTCTCTATCTTATAGTTAATTGTAACCACCTACTTAGGCGTGGCGTTTAAAATACCTATTAAATAAATTCGGACACGGTTTTGTGGTAAACCAAAGTTTGCACTGTTGAGTAAAAAAGCATCAAAGCTGTAACCTCTTTTTTGGATTTCGTGTTTAATTGTTGCTAGAGTTTTACCTTGGTCATGACTGTAAATTCCTCGGACATTTTCAAAAATAAAAGCTTGTGGTTTATATGTATCAAGTAATCTAGTAATTTCAAAAAATAGTGTCCCTCGTGTATCGCCAAAACCTTCTTTTTTACCAGCATGAGAAAATGATTGACAGGGAAAACCAGCTAACAGTATTTCATGTTCTGGTAGTTTATCTATCAATCGGATATCACCTAATGACTTGTGATTGAAGTTGGTTTCATAAACGAATTGAGCATCTGTATTAATTTCGCTACTTAAAACACATTCACTTTCTATATTTAAGGAATTAGCCGCTTGTTCAAAGGCTAATCTAATTCCCCCTATTCCTGAAAATAAGTCAACTAATCTAATTTTTTGCATCTTGTTAAATAGTTTGGTACTTAAAAATTAAACTCATTTATCTGTCTATAAAATATTCCTTTAAAAAATCACAAAATACATCAAGTTCATCACGAGAAAACGCTACTGTACAATGACTATATGAACAAATTATCCTGAGCGCATTCTCTCTTTGAAAGTTGCCAGCACCATCAAGGACATAACCTATTTTATATCCAAGTGCTTCAATTTGCTCAAACCGCGATTTTGCTTGTCCAGCTTTCCTCTCAATCACACTATTAGTAGTTACTTGAAAGCTGACTTCTATAGCTACATACTTATTTTCTTGAGAAAGTACAATATCAAATGTTGTCGGATTATTGTCTTCAGTATGACTTATCCCTGGTATCTGTCCATTTGCTTTGATATTAATATTTGGAAGGTTAAGGTGATTTTCTAAATATTCTTTGACAAAAGTTTGAGTAATTTGTCCTAAACTATTTGATTGGGAACCAGCAGTAATCCGACTAACCCATATATATCTTTGTTTAATAAATTGTTGTAACTTATCTGTTCTACCTATATAGTTACCAATTTCACATTTTACTAGGATTTCTGAAGCTTTTTCATTTGTGGAATTACTACCAAATAAAATCAAAGCTATAACGTCTTTGTGTAGTTGGGAAAGAGGTTGGTCTTCCAGTATTTTTTTGCCAGTTATACCAATTTTAGTATTATTGAGTTGACCCCGGACAGGCAAAACTTGAAAACTATAAGAATAACTTTTTGTATCCCATAAATAATCTAACCTTCTAGAAGGAAATATTGAGTCAAACTGACTATTTAATCGCTGAATCATTTCACCACCAAAGTCAGCTAAAACAAGTAAATGTTTCAAAAATAGATTTGCTGGGAGGCTGGAAGATTCAATAATTTGAAATAATCCGTTTAAATTAGATACACTAACACTCAAAATAGCAATAAATTGGTCTTGCGTTTCTATGAGTTTGGGAATTACACTCAGTTCTGCTTCTTGTTTTGATAATTCTGAAGGCCAAAACATCGAGGCTAACTTACGTAAATCCTCAACATTTCTCTAATAAACTGGATTCAACATAATCAATATGTTATGCTAGGAGGCTGATTGGCTAACGTGAGGCTATTGGTCTTTGTTTTTATGACGCAGTTAGTTAATGATTTCTTTTTTCTCAGTATCACTGTTTTGGAGAATCAAGATTATAACTACGTATTAAAATTCACTATTATCACTGTAGTATAGTTACTCAACCTGACTAGACATAAACTATATTGTGATACTTCAGACAACCAAGTTGATACAAGTATCAATATAAACATTAATTAGATATAAACTAACGCAATTCCTATTTTGCCTGAACTCGTGCTTGCTTGACCATTGCAATCAAAGTTTGGTGAGCATCTTCGGAGTCTACTAAAATATGATCGAACTGAATCCGAACTTGAATCCGAACTGGCACAGTTTCAGAATTTACCTGTGCGGTCAAATTCATTCCCTCAGCGTCAATTGAGAGCATTTCTGCTGTTGTCGCCTCTTTGACACCGCCAAAAGCCTGGGCATAAAGAACTACCGCACTAGCATGATCTTCGTTCATGTGACTGCAAATGCGTGAGCTAATTTCAGGAGAGAAGTTATCAGACATGGTTTCTGGTGAGTTGGTATTACAACGATTTCCTCAATTTTAAGCTAATCTGTCCAAAGTTTATCGGCTGTGAAATTCCCCACCAAAGCTGCAATCTCACTCCATTACTTGCGTCGGCCATGTCTGGCAAACAAGTTGCGCTTTGTGTTATTTTTAGCCAATATAATTCAACAGGTAATAATTCAATTAAGATGAAAGTGACATTTGTCAAATAGTGTTTATATATCGTTGCGGAAACCAAAAAACTTAAACTGTAACAAAACTATTCAGCCCAACTATTTAAGCTAAGAACCGATGAGTGAAACTAGCCAACGTCGAATTGTGATTGGGGATGTGCATGGCCACTACGAAGGTTTGATGACATTGATGGAGGCGATCGCCCCTGCTTCAGACGATCAAGTTTATTTTTTGGGAGACTTAATTGATCGTGGTCCTAAAAGCGCACAAGTAATTGATTTTGTCAAGGACAATAATTATGCTTGTCTGCTGGGAAATCATGAGCAAATGTTATTAAGCATTTTGAATGGTGATAACACTTCTGCATCAGCAATGCAAGCATGGCTGTATGGTGGAGGGCAAGCAACTATAGCCAGTTACGAAGAAGCTTCTATTCCTGACGAACATCTGGATTGGTTGAAGACTTTGCCCCTCTATCTCGATTTGGGAGATATTTGGTTAACTCATGCTGGCGTAGACCCTGAAATACCTTTGGTGGAACAAACTGCCGAACAATTTTGCTGGATACGCGACGAATTTCATAGCATTGAGCAACCATACTTTTCTGATAAGCTGATGATCATCGGTCACACCATCACCTTTACCTTCCCTGGCGTTGCCCCTGGTAAGTTAGCACAAGGGCAGGGATGGCTAGATATAGATACTGGTGCTTACCATCCCCGCAGCGGCTGGTTAACTGGATTGGATACTACAAATAACTTAATTTATCAAGTCAACGTTTTTAATAATTCTATCCGTACCTTGCCCTTAGCTGAAGGGGTGATGATGGTTAAACCGTCGAAAAGAACTGCTCGCCGCCATAAGCAGCGAGCATAATTAATGGTTGACATTTCTACTAAAGTATGGGTCGGATATTAGCTCGATAAGCAGCATTATCCAATCCGTCACGTTGATTGCTAGGTTGGGCATTAATAGAATTTTGCAAGGCATTAATGCGATCGCCTGTGCCGGGGTGAGTACTCAAAAATGTCGGCATAGAACCCCCACCTTGCATCAGCTTTTGCATAAAGGAAACCATTGCCATCTGGCCATAACCAGCCTGTGTCAAAGCTTTTAATCCTCTATTATCGGCATCAAATTCATCTTGACGACTGCGGGGACGGTTGAGTGCTAGGTCTATACCAATTCCCACAGCGGCGTTGCGATCTAAACCTGCGACTGAAGCTACACCACTAGCAATCTCTCTTTGCCGCATCTGTTGTACTAAGTGTCTGCCAGTAATATGACCAATTTCATGGGCAATCACACTCGCTAGTTCCGCTTCATTATCTGCCGCTTTCATTAAACCTGTGTGAATGTAGACAAACCCCCCCAAAGTAGCAAAGGCATTAATCGCGTTATCGTCAACGACTTGGAAGGTAAAAGGAAGATTAGGGCGATCGCTATTCGCTACTAAGCGCTGACCAATTTGTTCCACATAGCGATTAATTTGAGTATTGCGGCTAAGTCGAATATTACTACGTTGCAATTGCTGATTCATCTGCCTACCAAGATCAACCTCTTGGCGATCTGACATATTAGACATCTGAATTACCTGTATTCCCCGGAACAGAAGAGACCGGATATCGAAGGCATTTCCCGGCATGGGTGTAGTCAGGCACAGAGTTAGAGCGACGACTACCGAAATCAACGGATAAAACCAACGTCGCCGTCCAGTATAATTATTGGCAAAAAAGTTTTTCCAATTCATTGTAATTAGGTTAAGAGGATAAATTATAGGACGTATCTAGAGCCTTCTAAGTTGCATTCTTGACTTTAATCCCAGGTTCTATACCAGTATGGCGCTCATCTGTGTGATCAACAAATCCTGTTCCCATATCTCACAATAGACAGAATGTGCTTGTGTTCAGATTCTTGTCCTACTTCCTATTTGCCAACCCGTGATAAACTGTCGCATAACTACAACACCCAGATGCTTTGAGCGATTAAGTCGGGAAACTTGCCGTGTCCCTGACAAAACTTATTGCTAAAATCAATTATTCTGCTTCTATCTAGGAAAAGTTTCTATGGCTATTTTAGATTCCAAAGGACG
>REBL01000067.1 GCA_007692755.1 Nodularia sp. (in: cyanobacteria)
GTTCCAAAGTCGCATGACCATCAACTTCCAACACATCCACAGGTTTACTCATATCCCTGTCTAATCCTAAACGAACTGCCGAATCAGAATTACCGTTATTTAATTTCAAAATTGAAGTAAAATCAGGATGAGGGATTGTTGGTCGCAATACCAACCGCACGTTTAAATGTCCGTTATTGTCCTCGTCTTCTTCATTGGCGGGATAAAAACTCACTACTATATCCGACCATTGGCGCTGGGGACGAATAAAATTTTCTGAGTCTGCTTCACGCTTTTCTAACTCTGCCAATACCTGTTCAGCAGTGTAACCCCGTTTTTGAGTATCTCGCTTCACTTTCCACTCGGCGCGTAGTTCTTCGGGAGGTGCAAGATAAACTTTTACGTCGTAAGCCTCACGGGCTGCACGGGTAGAATAACCGAGTAAGCCTTCTATTATAACAAATTTCTTGGGTTTAATGTATTGTGGAGCCTCAAATTTTCCAGTGGAATGACTGTAAACAGGTTTGAGAATTGGCTGTCCTGTGCGTAGCAGCGATAAATGCTGCTGCATGATATCTAAATGGTTACAATCAGGATGAAGAGCAGTGATATTCATTTCTGCACGTTGCTGACGATCATAACTGTGATAATCATCGGTACAAATGAGCGTAACGTTTTCTGTCCCTAATACCTGAGCAATTCCCCTAGTCAGTGTTGTTTTACCTGCGGCGCTATCACCGACAATTCCCAAAATTATTGGACGAACCATTGCTACCCCTCCCAATATGAACAATAAGTACAGAAATAAACTTTTCAGATAATGTTTTTTATTTTAGGGGGGAATTGACCAACTGACTCAAACCCAACTGGGTAAGCAACATCTCTATACATACAATTTATTTATGTCTATTTATTTACAAAGAATTGGAAAAATCTATTTTGTATTTAAATAAGTCCTAAATCGGTCAAATATGTGAAATATAGCCATTCAATTTGATGCGCGATCGCTTTCTTGGCGTAGCTATAATTACTTGGGTAGGGAGACTACAGAAAACAGAGAAATTTACAAATAATTGGGTGAATATAACGCCCCACTACCTTAACAGCAGTCAAAGAAGTGTTGCATATTAGCGATATGTGACCGGCTTTGGTATATACCAGATAGTAAAGCCGAATTGGGGATCAATACAGGGGAGGGATTATGGTGATGGTGAATATTTCCGAATTAGACAAAATTGATAAGTTTCGCCATCTTCAGTTAACTTTATGCGATCGCTGGCCGACCATTGAGCTATTTGACTATGGTGAGGCGGATATTTTAATTATTCCCTCCCTCAGCATCGACCAGCATGAACTACATAAAATAGAAGGTTGTGAGCATTATGAGGAAAGATTATTATTCTCTTTAATGCGTTTGCGAAACCCCCGGACTCGGTTGATTTACGTCACATCAATGCCTCTACATCCTAGTGTTATTGATTACTATTTGCAACTATTACCGGGAATTCCCTTTTCCCATGCGCGGAATCGCTTGCTGCTACTTTCCACTTATGACTCTTCCCTTAGACCCCTAACTGCCAAGATTTTAGAACGTCCTCGGCTACTAGAGCGAATTCGCCAAGCCTTGAGACTAGAAAAATCATTTATGACTTGTTACAATTCCACATTTTTAGAAGCAGAATTATCTCTAGAATTAAATGTGCCATTGTATGCTGTTGCGCCAAATTTGCAGATTTGGGGGACAAAAAGCGGTAGTCGCCAAATCTTTGCCGAAAGTGGAGTTCCCCTACCAGATGGCAGCGAAAAGGTGTGGAATCAACAAGATTTGGCAGAAGTTGCGGCTAATTTATGGCAACGCCAACCGACGTTACAACGAATAGTTGTAAAACTTAATGAAGGGATTTCTGGAGAAGGAAATGCACTGCTAGATTTGAGGCCAATTATGGATTTAGCACCGGGGAAAGTGTCTCATAGCCAAACAGTAGTCACAATTAGCGATCGCTTCCCCACCATGCGCTTTCAATCCACACACGAGACTTGGGAAAATTTTGCTACACGGATTACTGAGTTGGGTGCGATCGCCGAAGCATTTGTGGAAGGAGAAATCAAGCGATCGCCTAGTGTCCAAGGACGCATCACACCCACAGGTGAAGTAGAAATTGTCTCCACCCATGACCAAATTCTCGGCGGACCAGACGGACAGATTTATCTTGGTTGTCGATTTCCGGCTGATTCCCGCTATCGCCTGCAATTACAGCAATGGGGTTTACAAGTAGGCAAAAAACTCTCTGAAAAAGGTGCAGTAGAAAGATTTGGCGTAGATTTCATCACCGTAGACCAAGGAAATGGCCAGTGGGATATACAAGCCATAGAAATTAACTTGCGTAAAGGTGGAACTACCCATCCTTTCATGACCCTGAAATTGTTAACAAATGGACGCTATGACCTTTCTACCGGGTTATTTTACAGTCAGCAAGGCAGACCCAAATACTATATAGCCACCGACAACCTGCAAAAAGACCGATATCGGGGATTATTACCCAACGATTTAATGGATATTATCGCCCATCACCGACTGCACTTTGATAGCGGTACAGAAACAGGTACAGTTTTTCATCTCATGGGTTGTCTTTCCCAGTTTGGCAAATTGGGATTAACCAGCATAGGCGATTCCCCACAACAAGCCGAAGACATTTATCACAAAGTCGTGAAAGTCCTCGACGAAGAAACCCGTAAAGAAAACACAGATTTTCCCTTGTTCTCAGATTACACCTTCCCTCTAGCCTGGGATGGATATAGCTAGCGCCGCCGCAAGGCGGAAGTTATAAGTCAAAAGTCAAAAAGCTTATGTTCTAGGCTTTTCAATGATTGCAAACGCTTCTTCTGTTTACTAAGACTTGATACCCGATACTTAATACCCAAACGCTGGAATTTCCTATAAGTTCGGTCTAGTTACAAAAAACTGGCCGGACTTTTTTGCATAACTGTAGTTTAAACAGTGGCTAGATAGGGTTTTCAACCATAGTTGTCACCCCATTAGCTACAAAATGAGTCAAAAAATCTCAGAAATTTCTAGCATAGATATAAATTTGCTTTGATGACCTCTAGACCTAGTGAAACCACATAGACCAAGCACCAGCAAAATTAGAGGCGCAGGTTATTGAATCAACTTTCTTGAATCATGCTGACTTATCACTCTTTTTAGCTGTGGGCGCGGAAGAGGTTTTTTGAGAATTTGGGAGTTCGATGTCATTTTTAGCTAACCAATCTTCAATAAGTTCAGCCGAAACGTCAGACATATTCAGTCCTCTAAAAAAGCAAATCGTTTTAAACCTGTCTTTGATGTCAGGGGGCAGGTAAACCCGAATCGAAGCTTCTCCTTGTGCCACACTATACTCCAGCTAATAAACTTATTCACTAGTTTATTGGTGTAATGGTTCATCGGGAAAAATTATGCACTGGTTGACTAATTCACCAGTGCATTGGTATAGTATCACCTATACCCAAAGAAAGAGAAGTAACTCTCTCCAAGGGGTGACACACAACAAAGGCAATGGAAGCCAGAAAGTGTCAAATCGTGAAAACACATATCAGAAGAGCAACGGCAGCTAAATTTATCTAAATTTGGCTAATTTATCCTGCAATCAAGACTTTTAACAAAACCCAAACCAAATGATTGTTGTTCCATAAAAGACACAAAATACTGAAAAAAAAATTCTTAAGCGCTAAAGCACTGACTACAAGCCAAAAAATCAGAAACTTGCTCTGTTTCGACCGAAATTTAGTATAAATAACAATTTTTGTGAAAGGTTTAGGAAATTAGGGATGCTAAAAAACTTCTGGTACGCTTGTGAATTTAGTTCCGCTGTTACTAAAAAGCCAAAGCAAATTGCGATGTTAAATCAGAAGTTTGTCCTCTATCGCAATTCGCAAGGACAAGTAGTTGCATTGAAAGACCAATGTTCTCATCGCGGTGCAGCATTATCTATGGGTTGGCTAGAAGATAACTGTATTCGTTGTCCCTATCATGGATGGAAATTTCAAGCTGATGGAAAATGTGTGCAAATTCCTTCTAATGAAGTTGGTACACCTATTCCAAAAAAAGCTCATGTAAATAGCTACCCAGTACAAGAGAAATATGGTTTTATCTGGCTATTTTATGGAGATTTGCCCCCAGAAGAACGTCCACCAATTCCTCCTTTTCCAGAATATGAAGACCCGACAATGCATCCTATTTATGTAGAATATGGGATGCAAACTAATTACACCCGTGTCATAGAAAATGCTCTTGATCCTGCCCATCTTTATGCAGTTCATGCTAATTCTTTTGGTGCAGGATTTGCACAAGACCCCAGAGTAGAAGATTATCTAGTTAAAGATGAAGATTGGGGCATAAGTACGAAAATTGTCTATAAGAATTACACTCAGCCTAAAAATGGCATTTTCAAATCTTTCTTTCGTCCCAAACAGACACAACTGAACGCCACAACTACCTTTTATTTACCGAATATAACTAAAATTGAAAGTGATTTTGGTCGTGGCAAAATTATCAACTATGCTATTCACCTTCCTGTTGATGAAAACACAACCATTAGTAAACGCATTCAACTGCGGAATTTCTTTACATACTCTTGGGCGGATAGATTATTTGTCAAATTTCATCATAAAGTCGGTTTAGAAGATAAGGTAGTAACTGAGTCACAAAGTCCCCAGTTAATTCCTGATAATTTATTAACTGAAGTTCATGTTCCTGCTGATGCTTTGACTCTGGCTTATCGTCAGCTTCGCCAAAAGTATTTAGCTATGGGATGGGGTTTAGATTCTGATCAATATAAATTAGATAATTCTCATCACCATAAATCACAATCAACTTATACCTCATTGATGAATTAGATTTTGTTTAATTTGTTTTCAGCTTTGAGGTAAATAATTATGAGAACGTTCGCGTAGCATTTCCCCTTCTCTCAAAGGGAGAGGCTAGCGCCAAGGGAGAAGGGCGCAAAGTACACAAAGGAAGAAGCAAAGAAATTTGGCACAGTAATACAAGTGAATGGCGTTACGAGTGCAATTTGGGATTAAATCGCTAAGACAAGATATCTAAAAAGGATGGGAGACAAATATGTTGAAAAATTTTTGGTATGCTTGTGAATTTAGTTCGGCAATTACCAACAAGCCAAAGCAAGTTTTAATGTTCAACCAAAGATTTGTGCTTTATCGCAACTCTCAAGGACAAATAATAGCTTTGAATGATCAGTGTCCCCATCGTGGTGCTGCTTTTTCTCTGGGTTGGATTGAAAAAGATTGTCTTCGTTGTCCCTATCATGGATGGAAGTTTCAAGCTGATGGTGAATGTATTGAAGTTCCTTCTAATGCACCTGGAATTTCTATTCCTAAAAAAGCTCATGTTGATAGCTACCCAGTCCAGGAAAGATATGGTTTTATCTGGTTGTTTTATGGTGACTTACCAGAAGCCGAACGTCCTGCTCTGCCGACTTTTCCCGAATACATGGTGTCAACTATGCGTCCTGTGTATGATGACAGTATAGATAATGCTAACTATGCTCGTCTCATGGAAGCTAATCTTGATTTTACCCATGTGATTGCAGTCCATAAAAAATCTTTTGGGCAGAGAATCCCCATCGATACAACTATTAAATATGAAGTTGATAAGTATGATTGGGGTGCAGTCGCTAAAGTTGATTATGAATCTTTAGGTAACTCGAAAAGTTTCTTGAACTTTTTACTCGGTGGACGACCAGAATTGAAAACTAAATTGACTTTATATCTACCTAATGTTACTCTGGCAGAAATTAGTGTTGGTCGCGGTAACAGATTTGATATCAAGTTTGGCATTTTAGTTGCTCACCTACCGATTGATGAAAATAGAACTCGTGTCAAACGTGTTTTATATCGCAATGTTTTACCCTTCCCTTGGTTAGATGGCTTCTTCAGAAAAATTGATCACAAACTAGCCCAAGAAGATACAGTAGTAGTCTCAACTTTAAACTCTCAAGCAATGCCGCAAATATCAGAGGAACTTCATGTAGCGGCTGATGCTTTAGATATTACTTTTCGTCAGTTTCTGCAAAAGTCTCAGGCTGAATTTTCTGCATCTAGTCAGGAGAAACAGCAGCAAGTTGTTGATGTTAAGTAAAGAAAAATTTGTTTTGAGTGCAAGCCTACGGTTTGGAAATCGCAAAATTTTATGTTGATTTCAGTTTTGTAGCACTCATGATTTTGGGCAAATGAATACACATATATAGACGTACTTCATCACTAGTGGGGAGATAATTATGAACCATGTCCTCGAAAAATCTTTGACAGAACAACCAACAATGCGTGGGGTAATCGACAAGTTTTTCAGACAAATGTTTGATGATACTTGCCAAGCGCTGGAAACATTAGATGGTAAGAAGTTTTCTGAACAGTCCTGGAATCGTGATCATCAGGGACTTTGGACGGTTGGTGAAAGTAGTGAAGACGCTATATATATTGACCGGGTTCTGCACAATGGTAATGTGTTGGAAAAGGTAGGAGTTAATTATGTAGCCATAGATGGTGAGTTACCTCCGGGAATCACATTTGAGAATTCAGGCGCTCTGGCTACAAATGCAGCAGATAAAATGACTACTAGCAAAGGGAACCGCTTTTTCGCTACAGGTTCTAGCTTTGTCATCCATCCTCATAACCCGATGGCTCCCACGGCTCATGTCAACTATCGCTATTTCGAGATTCGTAATGCTAACCAACCTGTGTATTGGTGGTTTGGCGGTGGCGCTGATTTAACACCAGCATATCTTTTTGAGGAAGATGCAGTTCATTTTCATCAAGTGCATAAAGATGTATGTGATCAGTATGGTTCTGCTTATTATCCCCGGTTTAAAAATGCCTGTGATGACTATTTTCACATTCCACATCGCGGAGAACATAGAGGTATAGGTGGAATTTTCTTTGATAATTTAAATCACGAAAGTCCTGAAAAACTGCTGTCATTAGTGACTAATTGTGCTAATGCTTTTCTCCCTGCTTATATGCCTATTTTAGAAAGGCGTAAAGATATGCCTTTTACAGAAGCAAATAAGTATTGGCAACATCTGGTGCGGGGGCGATATGTGGAGTTTATTTTATCGTGCGATCGCGGCATTCGTTTTGGTTTAGCCAGTGGTATGGTGAAGCAGCAAAGTGTGTTTAATTGTATGCCTCCTGCTGCTAACTGGGAATACGATGATCAACCTATTCCTGGTAGCAAAGAAGCCATGTTGAAAGAAGTCCTAAAAAATCCTCGTAAGTGGCTATAGATTTTTGTTGATTGCAACTGAGAGATACTTTCATAAAGGCGACGCTGCAATGAGAAAATCCAAATCATTCAACATCAGACAATCAATAGCTAAAACTTTATTCAACACTCGCAACCAAACCCAAATACAGCCACTACAGGTAATGTCAAAAAATATCACTTTGAATCAAACAAACCAAGATACATATATTACGAGCGAACTAGAAATAGACATAGCATTATCCTTTCTTAATGCTTGTAAATATGTCCTAGCTTGGATAATTTGCCTTTGTGTCTACTCAAGTATGTAAGTAATTTTTTTGCAAGCTGTGATGAGTGTATAAGCAGAGAAGTATGAGCATGGAAAAGGAACTGGTTACAGGGAATCTCCGCATGGAAGATATCATCAACCTAGATGAATCTAAAGCCGTGAATTTGTTTAGAAAGAGATTTCAAAAATACAAAAATCTGGTTGCAGAAAAAGGAGACGCAGCCGCTTTTGAACAGATGATGGAAAAATATCCTGAACAACAAAAGGCGTTGATGGGTACTTTCATTGATCACAATACTTTAGCCAAAGGTTTCACCCAAGCCTCACCCTTACTGGGATTAATGGGTTTTGTCATGGATGTGGTAGATGTTTCTCAAAATGGCACAGATGCAGCATTAGAAATTCAAAGGGTTTGTCCTGTTTTATCAATCGCTAAAGAATACGGTTTTGATAGTCCTTGTCGTGTTTTCTGCGAGATGGAACAAGAAGCTACTAGAAGAGCTTTTCCGGGAATAAAGGCGGCAATTTTGAGTAAACAAGCAGAAGGTGATTGTGTTTGTGTATTTAAGTATGAAAGAAATACTAATAACTTGCTAGTAGCTAAGACAGACACTCAAAATAATGTTTCTCAGGTGATATCTCGTGTTCTTTCTTTTATGGGATTAATTCCTAGTTTGTTTAAGATTGGTTTTAAAATGCTGAAAATGCGGGTGTTTAATTAATTTAGACGGCTTTTTGTTGAATTTGTAGAAACGTTCGCGTAGCGTGCGCGCAGCGCATACCGCCAAGACGCAAAGAACGCCAAGGTAAGAGGGTTTAATAGGTTTTTCTCGTCGGTATTATATGTTTATAATGCCTATTCTTTATTCCTCTGTGTCCTCTGGGTCTCTGTGGTTAGATTAAAATCTTAATTACAAAAAAAATGAACAACATTATCACCGATTTAAAACAGATTATTTCCGGCGAAGTTAGTAACAAAGAATCAGAGTTAGAAGCAGTTTCTCAGGATTTTGGCAACATTGTTAAAAAACAGCCTCAAGTTGTGATTCGTCCCCAAAATTCGCTTGATATTGCCGAAGCAATTAAATATGCTGCTAAACAAGGTTTAACAATTTCTTCACGGGCTGCGGGACATTCTTTAAGTGGTCAATCTTTGAATCAAGGCGGAATCCTCTTAGATATGAGGAATCTGAATCAAATTGATCAGTTCCATCCCAATGAACTTTGGTTTCAAGCAGATCCTGGTGTGACTTGGAAGCAAGTTGTTGATGCTGCTATACCTCATGGTGTAATTCCGCCTGTTCTGACTAATAACTTTGAGGTAACTTTGGGGGGAACTCTCTCTGCGGCTGGTTTGGGTTTGAGTTCTTTTCGTTATGGTTCTCAAGCTGATAATTGTTTGGGTTTGGAAGTTGTCACGGGGACTGGTGATATTGTTTGGTGTACGCCAGAAGAAAATAGCGAGCTTTTCTATCATGTGCTTTGTGGTTATGGTCAGTTTGGTATTATTACCAAAGTTAAAAATCGCTTGAGGAAATATCGCCCTTACACTCGCAATTATTTTCTTTGCTATGACGATTTAGATCAGCTTTTACATGATGCACGTCGCCTAGTTTCAGAAGGACGGATAGATGGTTTAGTATCTTTATTTTCACCCTCTTTACAAGGAATAAGTAGGAAAGAACATCAGATGAAACCGTTGATTCAATGGTTTTACCGGATGCAAATTACCCTAGAAGTTGATTCTGTATATGAAATAAATGATGCGGAATTGCTTGCCGATTTAAATTTTTATCGTCATATCCACACGGAAGACTTGCCCTTTGAGAAGTTCATTCAACCATTAGGTCAAGTTCCTCATCCTGTAAATACTGCTAATACTTGGATAGATGTACTTTTACCAGGACATAGGGCGAAGGAATTTATTGATATTGCTCTCCAGCGTTTACCTAGTTTTGTTGATTTCCGCACTGTACCTGTAGGTTCGTTTTGCCTCAATTCTCGCCATCATAAAATGCCTATGTTTCCTTTACCTGATGATGAGTTAATTATTGGTTTGGGAATGTATCCAACTATTCCTAAAGCTCAGGTTGAACCTGTGCTGGAGCAGTTAAATATACTTACTGATTTGGGTTTACAAATGGGTGGTAAAAGATATATGGCGACTTGGGCGGATTTTGATTTACCAAGATGGCGATCGCAATTCGGAAATTACTGGTCTACTGTCAATGACATGAAACGCAAGTATGACCCTTGTGGGATTCTGAATCCTGGTTTCTTTAAGTATGAGGAACTTGTAGAGACAGGGGCGAAGTCTAGAGATTAATGGAAACCCCACCCCTAGCCCCTCCCCGCAAGCGAGGAGGGGGACAGGATTTTAAGCTTTAAAACTGCTATACAAGGAACTATAGAATGTTGCGAAATTCTAAGGAAATTAGAAAGTCGTCTCTATTTCCACCCAATTTGCGTTGGTTAGTCGCTTTTGGTATTACCTCGGTGATGGCGATGGGGGCTGGTGTAGTTTATGTAACTCGTCCCACAACTACTCCCACTCCTGTTGTGTCAACACAAGTTAGTCAGCCAGTTACGCCAAAAGTGAATGCGCTGGGACGATTAGAACCAGCCGGTGAGGTGATTAGAATTTCCGCTCCTACTGATGCTAGTGGTGCTAGTCGTGTGGCGCAATTGTTGGTTGATGAAGGTGAACAAGTTAAGGCTGGAGATGTGATTGCTATTTTGGATAATCGCGATCGCTTACAAGCTAATCTGAAGGAAGCACAGCAACAAGTCAGAGTGGCGATATCACGCCTAGATCAGGTGAAAGCCGGCGCACAACAAGGTGAAATATCTGCGAGAGAAGCCACTGTCAGAAATCTGCAAGCACAGTTAGAGGGTGAAATCCAAACTCAGCAAGCTACTAATGCGCGTCTAGAAGCTGAGTTACAAAATGCAGAGATGGAATTTCGCCGCTATGAAAGTCTTTACAAGGAAGGTGCAATATCGGCTTCGGCGCTCGATAGTCGCAGATTAACCGTCAGAACCGCCCAAGCGGAGTTAAATGGTGCTAAATCTAGTTTAGGCAGAACTCAACGCACCCTCACCGCACAGATTCAAGAAGCCAAAGCCACTTTAGCGCAAACATCGGAGGTGCGCCCCACAGATGTAGCTATTGTACAAGCAGAGGTGGATAGTGCGATCGCCACTGTGGAAAAAATGCAAGTTGAAGTTGATACAGCATACATTCGCGCCCCCCAAGCTGGTCAAATTTTGCGGGTTCAAGCTCGTCCCGGCGAAACTATCGGTGAGGAGGGAATTGTGGAACTAGGGGAAACTACACAAATGTATGCGATCGCCGAAATCTATGAAAGTGATATTGGCAAGATTCGCCCTGGTCAAGTTGCTAATATTACCAGTCCTAGCAATGCTTTTGCGGGTGAATTAAGCGGAATTGTAGATCGCATTGGCTTGAAGGTGGCGAAGAAAGATGTGTTAGATAGTGACCCCACAGCAGCCACAGATGCGAGAGTAATTGAGGCTAAAATTCGTTTAGATGAAGCTTCTAGTCAGCAAGTTGCTAATTTTACTAATCTTCAGGTCAACGTGGAAATAGTCATTAGTCCTTAGTCATTGGTCATTGGTCATTGGTCATTGGTCATTAGTTATTATTAATAATCCTTATGTTTAATCGTAAAATTCCTTTGGCTTGGCGGCAATTAATGAAGCAAAAAGGGCGGTTTTTAGTTGCTCTTTGTGGAATTACTTTTGCTGATTTTTTGATGTTAATGCAGTTAGGCTTTCAGTCGGCTTTATATGATAGTAATACTCGCTTTCATGAACTTTTACAAGCTGATGTGGTGTTAGTTAGTCGTCAAGCGCAAAATTTGGGGCTTCTCAGTAGCTTTCCGCGTCGGCGGTTGTTTCAAGCTGCTAATTTATCGGAAGTTGAGTCTGTGAATCCTTTGTATGTCCGCTTGGGTGTTTGGAAGAGTCCCCAAACGAAATTGGATGAATCAATTTTAGTAATTGGTTTTAATCCCGAAAAACCAGCATTTAATTTGCCGGAAGTTAATCAAAAACTAGAACAGATTAAATATCCTAATACGCTGTTATTTGACCGCAATTCTAGTGGAAAATATGAACAGGCGATCGCACAAATTTCTGAGGGCAAATCTGTCACCACAGAACTGCAAGGTCGTAAAGTGCAAATTGGCGGTTTATACGAAGTTGGTGCTTCTTTTGTAGCTAATGGTAGTGTAATTACCAGTGATCAAAACTATTTGCGGATTTTTTCAGGACAACAACCCGGTCAAGTTAACTTAGGTTTAATTAACCTTAAGCCAGGTAGTGATGCAGATTTAGTCGCCAAAGCATTACAATCTTACCTGAATGATGATGTGCAAGTTTTCACTCGTCAAGAATTTATTGATTTTGAAAAGAAATATTGGCAAGAAAATGGCGCAATTGGTTTTATCTTTTCCTTGGGTGTCACCATCGGCTTTTTAGTGGGTGTAATTATTGTTTATCAAATTATTTACAGTGATGTCATGGATCACTTGCCGGAATATGCCACACTCAAGGCTATGGGTTATCGTAATAGCTATTTATTATTGGTTGTATTTCAAGAAGCCTTAATATTAGCTATCTGTGGTTTTATTCCTGGTGGTCTGGTGTCCTTTTTTATGTATGCCTTTACCCGCAACGTCACCAAGTTACCACTATTTATGACACCTGACCGGATAATCTTAGTTTTAATTTTAACAATTATTATGTGTTTAATTTCCGGTGCGATCGCTATGCGAAAATTAAACTCGGCAGATCCTGCCGATATTTTTTAAACCAGAGCAAAATATCATGAGGGCTTGGTGAAATTTACCCTCAAGAGTAATACTGGCGAGTATCAAGTGAGATCAAAGTTCAGAAGTTGTTATTCACCAGAACCGCCTGTAGTCGTATCAGTAACATCACCTGCGGTACTTCTACCGCCTTCGTTTTGCGAATTAGAAGTATTATTCGTTGGATTAGCCTGGCTTTCTGTCGGGTTAGGGGTTGGCTCGGTTGCAGAAGGCGTTTTTTCTGCCGCAGGCTGCTGAGGTGGAACAGTAATATTAATATCCGGTTGGCGAGGTGTCGATGGGGTGATAACCTGCTGTTGTGGAACGGGTACAAATACAGGTACTTCTCTAGTTTTTTCGATTATCGTCGTTTGTGGTGGAGAAGATGGACTAGTCGTTGGACTGCTATCACTCGGCACAGTATTCTCAACTGCTGCCTTATTGCTCTGGTTGAAGTACCAAACCCCACCTATAATCATACTCAGCAAGGAAGTAACGATAATACCTAACAGCAAACCACCAATAGTATTGTTTTCATCACGCGCTGCTAAATTGGTTTCAGCCGTTCGTGTCCGGTGGGTGTGAGTATTACCATTAGGATCAGTGAAAGATTCTTGCTTGACTTCACTGTTCGTGATTTCGCGTTCATTAGGAATAGACATAGCGGCTGATTTCACTCCTTGATCAGGTATTGAGAAACTAAGTAAGTGGGCGGATGTTTGAAAAATCCTACTGTCGGTAATAAAACCTTCTCAATCCCCATTTTTAAGGGGAATTTGATTCCAGCCCCCACCCTTTTTCAGAGGGCTAGGGGGAAGCAGGAAGTGCTTAAATTTACAGCAAATTACTTTTCAAACATCCTCTGAAAATCATAGGCTTGAATAAAAAGATATATGTTGCTGTTAAATATAGTGTTTTATTTATTACCTAACTGTGGGTAATCAACAGAATAACCTCTGTGATCAGATAAGTGGCTCTATCTCTAGGGAGTTACTACTTCATCTAAAGGATGAGTATTATCTTCCGCCCCTCTCAATTAGAAACGGACGTGTGTTTGTATTGACACTCCCCAGCGTGAATGCACGGGGATTCTAGTTTCACGGTCGTAGCTTGCTTTTGCAGGTCTTTCGACCAACAGAAGTAGATATCAAGTTTCAGGCACTATCGGCATACCATCTTTGAGATTTAACAGTCCTGAAGTAATAATTTGATCTTCTGGTTGTAATCCTGCCAAAACTTGGTAATGCTCATCTCTGATATTGCCTAACTTTACCTGCTTTTGCCGAGCTACTAGCTGGGATATTCCTTGTGGGGACTTTTCCATTTTGATAACATAGACAAAAGTTTCCCCACCTGAACGAGAGACTGCCTTTGTGGGGACTAATACTCCAGAACGCTGATTCCAAATCACTCTAGCCCGCACTAATTGATCTGGCTTTAGCTGACCTTCGGAATTATTAAAAAGTGCTTTAACCAGAATTGATGGCTGTTCATTATTAGTATCAGGAGCAATTAAAGATATTTTACTAGTACTCAGAACTTGACCTTGTGGATTCAAAACCTCTACAGGCATTCCCTTCTGTAATTGGGTGCTTTGTTCCGGTGGAATAGAAATATTGACTTCTAAAGGTTGTTTTTGAGAAACGGTAACCAGTGGCTGAGAAGTATTGACTAAATCACCTACTTTCACGGGAATATTGCCCACTGTACCGCTAAAAGGCGCTGTAATTCGATAACTCTGAGGCTGTATTTGTTGGTCTCTAATACTGGCTTCAGCTTGTTGGACAGCTTTTTGGGCCTGTGTTATGCTATTTTGCTGTCCTTGAATCTGGGCATTAATTGCACTCAGATGAGCCTTAGCTGTAGCCACTGTGCTGGCATACCCATCCCTAGTACGCCGAGAGACTGCACCCTGCGCTGCTAAATTAGCGTACCTTTCATAGTCCTGTTGCTTCAGTTGCAAATCAGCAGTTTGAGATTGGCGTGCTGCTTCCAAAGACTGAAGTTTAGCACGGGCATTTTCTCGTTGTGCGATAGCAGCCTGTTTAGCAGCATTAGTTTCATCAATTGTGGCTTGTCTAGAGTCTACTTGGATAATGGCTGTTCCGGCTGTAACTGAATCTCCCGGTTTGAGAAATATTTGGGTAACTTGTCCTGGAATTTTTGACGGTATTTGTACTGAACGCTGAGGCTCTAAACGAGCTACAAAATCCGAACTTTCCTCAACTGTACCAAGTTGTACTGTTGATAGCTTAACTCTTACTCCTGGAGTTTTACTATTAGTAGGTGGTGTTTGATGCGTAGGGGTTAATATACGCCAAACTGTAGCCGTGCCACCGCTAATAATTAGTATAAAAGCCAACAATAATCGTAGCCACCGCCGTTGTTTAAATGGCGACTCGTCTGAGGTTTGTGAAAGATTGTCTCCAAAATCAGTTTGCGGCTCAGGGGATGTCATAGGAAACCTAAAAACAAATTAATTAACACTAAATCAGGATTTGGTATTTTGCCATGAAAATAATTGATTTAGCTTGCAACTTTGTGAACCATGATTTTCAGCCCATCTATCAGCCCATCTAAAATATACTGTTTAATGAATTGCCCTTAAATCTATCTAAAGGTGAATGCTAAAATTAAATTAATATGTAGTGTGGAAAATTTTCTGGTGAGCTTTGCCATACTACTCACATCTGCGCCCTTGGGGCAGGGTAAAATAATTCGTAATTCGTAGTTGAAAATACATAAAGAAATCCGAACAGTGGAAATATTGTTTGTATTTCTGTTTTCATGATTGATAAATCTAGGACTTACGCAAAATTATGAAAAAACGAACCGCAAAGGACACAAAGAACACAAAGGAAAGAAGGTTTCACCAGAGTCATTGCGTAAGTCCTAAAATCAAGAGAACTGTCTTACGAATTACGAATTACGCATTACGCATTACGAATTACGCATTACGAATTACGAATTACGAATTACGAATTATAGGCTACTAATTTCTTTGGCAAATAGCTGAGAAACAAATGGTAAAATATCCCGGCTTTTAGCGTTGGCTTTACCTTCAGTAAATACGACTAAGATATAAGGGCGCTGTTCTGGTAACTCAATATAGGCTGCGTCATGACGAACTTGACTTGTCCATCCGGCTTTTGACCAACTTTGAGCATCTGGGGTGAGTCCACTACCCAAAAAACCTGTTACCTGATCTTCTTCGACATCAGTGGGCAAATCATCGGGGTTGAGGCTACGTTTGAGCAAACTCATCATGGCTTGCGATCGCCCGCTCGACACTGCCACCCCACCCACAATACTATGAACTAACTTGGCGATCGCATTGGTAGTTACCATATTGCGATTATCTAGCATTTCCCCATAGAATGCCCGTTCCCTACCATAGGGGCCATCACCCCAAGTTTTTTGGCAGACGTTAATTGTCTCCATTTCCTCCCAGCCCAAAGACTGGAAATAGCGGTTGACAATGTGGCGTTGATATTTCCAAGTTTCAAAGGGGCCAACAGGTAACTCTGGGCCGGAAGTAGTACCAGAGAGGATATCTACAATTAAGCTGGTAGCATCATTGCTAGAATCAACAATCATATCGCGCAAAGCTCTTGCCAACTCCTGGGAAGGTGCGGTCATGCCTTTTTCCAGCCATTCGTTGACTGCGACCAAATAAAACAGTTTAACTACACTGGCAGGATAAATCCGCTCAACGCCGCGATAAGTAAAACCACGGACTGGATGATTCCAAAAAGCGTCAGGAGTCAAAGCCCCACCAGTATTTACAGGGACTGGGGGATCGTAAACAATCCAAGTTAAAGCAACTTGGTTACGGGCTAAGGTGGGAAATGCTGCCCAAGTTGCCTCTAAAATACCATTACCAATATTTTCGAGTTGTTCGTCTTTTCTAAAGAAAATCATTGCAGAATGCTCTCTAATCCAGAATCCCAAATCCTAAATTCGACATCGGCAGAATACCACTGTATCGCTGACCTGAATTTATATGATTCTCCTGAATGTACGCGCCTGACAACTCAAGCAGCTTCTGGGCGACATTTGTGGATCACATCAAATCGTCAGGTGTCAGCAGTTGAGGTGTGTTTGTGTGAGGATGAATATCCAGGGTGGGTATCTTTTACCGATTTGGCTATATTACAACCTGCTACTGTACTTTATCAGTCAAAATCATTTTCTGAGTCTGAGATTAAGAAACTACTACCAAATGTCATTGCTTTTACCCGAAAAGCGATGCAACAGTCAAATTATTATTTATGGGGTGGTACAGTTGCACCAAATTACGACTGTTCGGGGTTAATGCAGGCGGCTTTTGTTTCGGTGGGTGTTTGGTTACCCAGAGATGCTTATCAACAGGAAGCTTTTACTCAAGCAGTTGCGATGACTGAGTTAGCACCTGGGGATTTAGTGTTTTTTGGCACTCTTGAAAAGGCAAATCATGTGGGGCTATATTTAGGCGATGGTTATTACATTCATAGTTCGGGAATAGATCAGGGGCGAAATGGAATTGGGATTGATCTTCTCTCGGAACAGGGCGATGGGGTGAGTCAGTCATATTATCAGCAGCTGCGAGGTGCTGGAAGGGTGCTTAAGAGTTATAAACCACAGAGATGCTGTTCGCGCAGCGTTTCGTAGAGAGGAAGCTGAAGAATATGAGGAGTGGGTTAATTTCCGGCCGGTTAAATGAGGAAAATGGGGCGATTTCGGTGATTGTCCCGGATGTTTCGGTGGTGGTACCAGTGCGGGATGAAGTGGAAAGTTTACCACTTTTGCTAGAGGCGATCGCTTCCAATATCAGCGCTAGTAATTTTAGTTATGAAATCATTTGTGTCGATGATGCTTCTACAGATGGTTCGGCGGAGTTTCTCAAAGAACAGGCACAAATCCGGACTGATTTAAAGACGGTGCTGCTGCGTCGCAACTACGGACAAAGTGCAGCGATGGCGGCTGGGTTTTATTATGCTATTGGCAAAGTGATTGTCACCTTGGATGCTGATCTGCAAAATGATCCGGCTGATATTCCCTTATTATTAGCTAAGTTAGCAGAAGGCTATGATTTGGTGAGTGGTTGGCGACATCAACGCCAAGATGCTGTAGTTTCACGGTTAATTCCTTCTAAAATTGCCAATTGGTTAATTGGGAAGGTGACGGAAGTTAAGTTACATGACTACGGTTGTTCCCTCAAGGCTTATCGGTCGGAAGTATTAGCAGATATGAATCTTTACGGCGAACTACACCGATTTTTACCTGCTTTGGCTTACATTGAAGGGGCGCGAATTACCGAAATCCCGGTGCGTCACCATGCGCGGCGTTTTGGTCAAAGTAAATATGGCATTTGGCGGACGTTTCGCGTAATGATGGATTTGTTAACTATTTACTTTATGAAGAAGTTCCTCACCCGCCCCATGCACGTTTTTGGGCTATTGGGTTTAGGGTCGATGGTCACAGGTACGCTGATTGGGATCTACTTAACTTTCATCAAATTGGCTTTAGGTGAATCAATTGGTAATCGCCCTTTGCTAATTTTGGCAGTTCTGCTGCTAGTAACTGGAGTACAGTTGTTTTGCTTTGGTCTGTTGGCTGAGTTATTGATGCGAACTTACCATGAATCTCAAGGTCGCCCCATCTATCGGGTGCGAGAAGTAGTAGCCAAAAATGTTAAGTAACGTAACAATGTGATTAACACTCTGGAAATAAACTGACATCTATTTTGAAAGTTTTTCATACATTGGACGCTAAACTACGACGTAACCTGCTGGTTTTATTTACAGCAGGTTTATTATTCTGGTCTAGCATTGCCTCTTTACTGCCTACTTTACCCCTATATATTGAAGATATTGGCGCAACCAGTCAACAGATTGGTATTGTGATGGGCAGTTTTGCCATTGGGATGTTGCTATTTCGCCCTTGGTGTAGCAATTTAGCAGATCGCCGGGGTCGTAAGATTGTCTTGCTGATTGGGATGTCAGCAGCTGCGATCGCACCTCTGGGTTATATCTTCGCCACATCAATCGTGCCATTAATGGTGTTACGTGCCTTTCACGGCATCAGTATTGCGGCTTTTGGTACTGGTTACATTGCATTGGTGGGAGATTTAGCCCCGGCAAAAAATCGCGGTGAAGTGATTGGTTACATGAGTTTGGTCAATCCCGTTGGTGTGGCTATTGGGCCAGCCTTGGGGGGATATTTACAAGCAGCAGCTGGTTACACTCCATTATTTATCTTATCTGCGGCTTTGGGTCTGGCAGGAATGTTATGTATTATACCTATTGTCAATCCCCCTGTTGATGATTCGCCCCCTAGCAGCCCCTCTAATAACCAATTTTGGGGACTTCTATTCAGTCCCCGTGTGCGGATTCCCGCAATTGTCATGTTGTTGATTGGTGTGGCTTTAGGGACTGTGCATACCTTTGTGCCGTTGTTTATCAAATCAACTAATATAGATTTGAATCCAGGACTGTTTTATACAGTAGCGGCGATCGCTAGTTTTAATGTCCGGTTGTTCATTGGTCGGGCTTCTGATAAATATGGCAGAGGTTTATTTATCACCCTGAGCTTAATTGCTTTCACCTTAGCATTGGTAGGTATATGGCAAGCCAACAGCGCCCCGGTGTTCCTACTCTCAGCATTTGTCCAAGGTGCTGCTTCTGGGACAGCAATTCCCATGATGGCGGCGATGATGACAGACCGCGCCCTACCTCATGAACGAGGGCGAATCTTTGGTGTATCTTTGATCGGCTTAGATATTGGGATTGCGATCGCAGGGCCAGTTCTCGGTTCCATCGCCGAACAAGTAGGCTACCGCAATATGTTTGGTTATGGTGCTGGTTTAACTTTTCTCGGAATCATCATCTTTCTCACCCAGTCCAGCCATGACCTCAAAAACTCTCTGCGCTTTGCTTTGGGACGTGCTGAAGATACTTATAAAAAATATGCCGAAAACCCTTGAGGAACAGCAACATAAACCTTGTCCATCATGAAAAGTGGAGTTTTTGTCATTGCGACGTAAGGAAGCA
>REBL01000033.1 GCA_007692755.1 Nodularia sp. (in: cyanobacteria)
TTCAATACCTTTCGGTTAAGGGATGTAGAGACGTTCCATGGAACGTCTCTACAAGGGTTTTCGGCTCACGAATTTGCTTAACCGAACAGTATTGACTTGATGTTTAGTAGTCATAAAAAAAGTCCACTTGTGCGGACTTTAATCACAATTAAGTTGTAAAAAAGAAAATTACGCTAAGGCGGCTATTTGCTCTAATAACCCTTGAAATAGTCTCAACCCGTCACTACTCCCCAAGGAGGCATCTGATGCCCTTTCTGGGTGCGGCATCATGCCTAAAACGTTGCCTTGTCGATTGCAAATTCCGGCGATGTTGTTGAGTGAACCGTTGGGATTTTCTCCTGCATAGCGGAAGATGACTTGCCCATGATCTTCAATGGCTGATAGAGTATCTCGATCAGCATAAAATAGCCCTTCACCGTGGGCAATGGGTAAAGTGATCGTTTCACCAGTTGTATAGGCTTGCGTCCATTTGGTATCGGTACGCTCAACTTGCAAGGGGACGCGATCGCAGATAAAATGCAAATCTCGATTCCTCGTTAACGCTCCTGGTAATAGTCCAGCTTCAGTTAATACCTGAAAACCGTTACAAATACCGAGGACAAACTTACCCTGTTTAGCATGGTTAATTACCTGCTGCATCACAGGCGAAAACTGAGCGATCGCACCACAGCGCAAATAATCCCCGTAACTAAAACCACCCGGTACAATTATCACATCTAAATCAGCGATGTCTGTGTCTTGATGCCAAACCATGCGAGTCGGTTGACCCAGCAATTCTCTGGTCACATAAGCCACATCGCGATCGCAATTAGAACCCGGAAAAACCAAAACCCCAAATTTCATGATTTAGTCAGTAGTCATTGGTCATTAGTCAATGGGAGTGGGGAGTGGGGAGTGGGGAGTGGGAAATGAATCTTCTCCCGTTCTCCCTCATTCCCCAACCCCTGTTAAATGACTCCCGTTTGTGTTTCCACCTCTATCAAATCAAAGCGATAATTTTCAATTACCGGATTTGCTAGCATTTGGTCACAGATACGTTCCAGGTCTTGACGCGCTTTAATCTCTTCAGTCGAAGTGATGGTTAGTTCAATGTACTTACCAATCCGCACCTGTTCCACATTGTTGTATCCCAGTTGCTGGAGACCGGATTGTACAGCCACACCAGCAGGGTCTAAGACTGAAGGACGAAGCGTCACGAAAATTTTAGCTATATACTTCCTTTGCACAGGCTTTTTGCTGAATGCTGCGATCGCTATACTATAACTTTCTGACCCAACTGAGTCAAAATAAGATTACGAAGCGGTTAGAGTTAAGTAATGAGTTAGCCAATATAACAGCTTCTACTACAGTGGCGAATTTAAATAATAGTCTATGAGAGCCATACACACCCGCAGTCAAGAGCGGATTTTGAGCCTGCTGAAAAGCATTAAACAAGGCATTTCTGCCCAAGATATTTACGTAGAATTACGCAATCGCAATCAGAGCATGGGTTTAGCCACGGTTTACCGATCCCTAGAAGGCTTAAAACTTGAAGGTATGGTGCAGGTTAGGACTTTAGCTAACGGTGAAGCCCTCTATAACCTCGCCCAGCAAGACAAGCACCATCTCACTTGCCTCCAGTGTGGCGTTTCGATTCCGATTAGTCAGTGTCCCGTTCATGACCTAGAAGGCGAGTTGGAATCTAGTCACAAGTTTAAAATTTTTTACCACACACTGGAATTTTTTGGTTTATGTAGTCAATGCCAAATGAACCAAACTGCTGGTGTAGGAGTTAGTTAATCAAACTTATGAGTTAAAAGCGATTAATTTAAAAATGTAACTTTTAACTCATCTTTTTTCAACTTGAGCGATTTTGATTTCCCCCGGCTGTTTGATTGCCAAACAAGGGGCTAGCAGACGCATCAGAAACAATGGAACGCATCCCCTCTAAAGTAGCAGGAATACTGCGAGGGTCCATAAACATCACCTTACTGCTATCACTGCTACCGATCTTTGTACCCATTTCCAAATAATTTTGTGCCAGTAAAAACTGTAACGCTTCTTGTGCGCCTGGTTCACTATTCAGCGTTTTAGTGATAATTTGTAGTGCTTCTGAAGTTGCTTGTGCCTTCAAAACCTGTTGCTGACGTTCAGCTTGGGCTTGTAACACAATCGATTTTTGTTGCGCTTCTGCTTGGAGAATAGTCGATTTTTGCCGAGCTTCAGCGTCCAAAATTTGCGCCTCAGCCTTACCCCTAGCGCTATTAACAGCAGATTCCCGTTCACCCTCAGAAGTCAGAATTGCTGCCCGTCTGCGCCGTTCTGCCGCCATTTGCAACTCCATTGATTCTCGCACCGTCTGGGATGGCACAATATCTCGCAATTCCACCCGTGTGATTTTCACACCCCAAGGGTCAGTAGCAATATCTAACTCCCGCAATAACATTTCATTGATTTGAGAACGGGCGGTAAAGGTCTTATCTAACTCCAATTGCCCCATTTCCGAGCGAATTTGAGTTAACACCAAATTTGTCATGGCTGCATGGAGATTTTCCACCTTATACCAGGCCTTTTCCATATCCACAATCCGCCAGTAAACCACCGCATCAACTTCAATCCCCACATTGTCGCGGGTAATACATTTTTGGGGAGGAATATCTAAGACTTTTTCGCGGATAGTTTGTTGGTAAACGATTTTATCTAAAAAAGGGATGACAAAATTCAGCCCTGGCCCCAGCTTTTGGTTATAGCTACCCAATCTTTCTACCAAGACTTCATTCCCTTGATTGACAACCTTCACAGATCCTGCAACCGCAGAACCACCAAGCGCCAAGAAGATTAGTAAAAAAAAGTTACCCATTTATTTATTCTCCTAATTTCTCATCCCATTGATTTGTCAAGAAGTTCGTTCCTCTTCCCAGACGCGATGAATCGCGTCTCTACAAGATGAATCGTGTATTTACAAGACAAATCGCGTATTTACAAGACCAAAGTCAATGCAATAAATAATCAGGCATCACAATCAAAGTCGTGCCTTCTCTTCTGACTACATAAACCCTTTGATTGGGTGCTACGCTGAGTTGTTCATCGTCACATTTTGCGCGCCAAGAATTTCCCTCATATAGAACCCTCCCGGTTTCCCCAGCCGGAATATCCGTTAAGGTTTCGGCTAAAACTGTATCCGTCATTTTCGACTTGCGTCGGCGCGGTTGCAAAAACCGCCGAGAAAGCAAAATTAAAGCTGTGGAAAGCAGTAACCAAGCCCCAACTTGTAGCCATAAATTCCCCAAACCCACTAGAGATAGTAGCGCCACGAGAAAGGCACTAATTCCCATCATGAATTCCACAAAAGCCGATGGTAAGAACAGTTCCATTAAACACAGAACAGATCCTGCCAAGAGCCATATTAAGGTATAACTTGGCATAGGCATAGCGCCATCCTAGACTCTACATTTATGTAAATGTATTTCTGAGATTAGATACACCCAGACTGTAACTGTTTACGGAAAATAAAACTTGATATTTTGAGGATCATGTTTGATTAATTTCAGTAACAAGCTGTAGTTATGGGTACACGAATCCAGTCTATTCTAGCGTTCAAGTCTTTGAAACTTAAATTTAATCGAAATTCACCAGACACCTCGCGCCTTACCCCCCTACATTCATGTATAGGGGTAAGGCGTAGGCGATTAAAATCGCCGTCAAAAAATCTCCTTCACTCGTGAGAAAATATAGAGTATGGAACAAGTATGGAACAAGTATTGACATTGGTTTGCAAACTTCAACCCAACCCTGAACAAGTTGCCCAAATAGAGGCAACTTTGAAGGCGTTTGCGGGTGCTTGCAACTATGCCAACGAGCAGGTCAAGCCCCAGGTAACGAGTAAAACGACCATTCCGAATATGGTCTATCAAGACTTGCGCTTGTTGTTTGGGTTGTCTGCTAATTTGGCAGTCAGGGCTTGTGCCAGAGTAGGAGCTAACCGCAAGACTGCTAAACAGAAGAACAAACAAGTTTTGATTTTTCAACCTACTAGCGCTGATTACGATGCTAGGATTTTTGCGTTTAGAGAGAAAGACTGGACTGTTAGCCTTACCTTGTCCGAAGGCAGGGAGCATATCAAATTGGATGTGGGTAACTACCAGCGAGGTAAGCTCAAAGGTAGAAAGCCAACATCGGCGCAGTTGTGTAAACATCGGGATGGTTTCTACTACATTCATATTCAAATCAAAGATGAAGTACCCCAAGCACTTAAACCAAATAATGTAATTGGTGTGGATTTTGGGCGTAGGGACATCGCTGTAACTAGCAATGGGGATAAGTGGGACGGAAAACAAATAAACGAGGTTCGAGATAGATACGCCAAAACTAGGGCTTCTCTCCAACAGAAAGCGTCGAAAGGCACAAGGTCTACTCGCCGCAGAGCGAGACGGATTTTGCAACGGCTGTCGGGGCGTGAGAGAAGATTTCAACAATGGCTCAACCAT
>REBL01000032.1 GCA_007692755.1 Nodularia sp. (in: cyanobacteria)
TTACCATAGTTGATAATCTTCGCAACTGGCGTGTCTTTGCTTTCGGAGACTACAACCAGGTCAAGGTCTACACTTTCTGCTAGCTGTAAAGCTTCGGAAGTATCCACCAGACCACGGTTATTATTCTCATGATCAATCAAGTAGACTTGATTTGACTTAATTTGCGAGTTGATTAGTTGTTTTTTGACTACGATAATGATGGCCTCTTAATTCAATAGTTTGCTTTACAAGCAATACTATACTAAGGTAACACAATCATCACTGTCCTTCTTCTATCATTTGGGATGAAATATTAAGTTTTTGGGATCTGAAAGTCCGAAGATTTATTAATTTTTGCCAGACTGATTAATTTTTCAGGAGGTTGAGCTACTCCCCGGAAACTGTTGAATCTGAAAAGCTGATAACTCCTATCCTGCAATTGTATAAAAAATTACATTAAATTGGAATTTACTCAGGCGAAGGTGTACACACAAGTCGAAAAACCTGATCCACTTTAATTTGGTTTGGTTGATTGGTTATGGACGTTAGTCTTAACGCACCGAGAATCGAGGATGGTGCGTTGCGCTACGCGAAAACATACCCTACACAAAAGGATTTAGCATTTCATCATTTGTGTGTACACCGTAGCTTGTCAAGGGGGGATTTAGGATATATTGGCCAAATTGAGCGCCTCCCTAAATAATTTTGGGGGCTTGCACGCCGCGAAGTATTCGGTCAGAATTAAATTCTGGTATAGATTGGAGATAGGCAAGCCACTTCAAAAACTGACCCAAGAATCAGGATGGTTCTTATGAAGCGCAAAAATCAAGTTGTCCTCACTTTAGTGTTGAAAAGCGCTGTTGTCTTTTCGCCGTTGTTGCTGTCTGCTGGTATAGCTAGTGGACAACCCAGGCCATCCGTTTCCACTGAACTAAATACTGCTCAGGTAATTTCTGAACAGCAGTCGGAAAAATTGGCTCAGTTGCAAGCACAACAACCCACTCAAGAGCAAGTTCCCCCAGTTGGGGCGCAACCATTAAATAACACGGTTGTTTTGTTCAATGTGTGGTTAGTCATATTGAGTCTGTTTCCTGTGGCGGTGATTGCTTTATTCTGGCTGTTGCGGAAAGTGGCAATTCGTGAAATTGTTCATAGAGCAATGGCGCAGCTACAGGGAGTGGAAAGTTTACAAAATCAGCTAACAATTGTAAAGCAAGATGCCGAAAATCTAATTCAAGAATCGAAAAAGATAAATCGGGAACTAGAAAAAGAAGTTGCGACTCTGCAAGGAAATATTAAAAGAGAGCAAGATAATTTAGCTAATTTGACTTCTGAACTGTTGCAGTCAAGAGATAATATTTTGGCTGGGTTAGAAACAAAAATTCAAAATATTCAAGAGAATTTAGAATCTGAATTTGTTGCCCAACTATCTCAATTACAATTGTCAGCAGAACAAACAAGAGATAGAACCATAGAAAATTTAGAACGGTTAGAATCTGAGCTAAACCATAAACTAGATGAATTGCAGTTAGACGCTGCACAACAAAAGAAACTAACTCTAGAATTTTTAGAAAAATCTCAGAACGAATTCATTCTCCAACTTTCCAGCTTACAGTTTGAAACTCAGCAAGATCAGGATAAAGTTGTTAAAAGTTTCACAAGTTTACAAGTGGATGCTCAACAAGAAAAGAATGAAATATTAGGAAATATTAGAGAATTAGAAAGTTTATTTAAATCAGAAGTCTCGGCATTAAAGTCCGAAACTCAGCAACAAAAAGATAGTATATTTGATAATTTAGGCAGTTTGCAGGTAGAGGCTCAACAAGAGAAAGACAGAACTCTGGAAAATTTAGGGGAGTTAGAAAATTTATTTAAAGCTCAAATAGCTGAATTACAGTCTGAGACTGAGCAAAGTAAAGATGCCATCCTGGAAAACTTAACAACATTACAGTCTAATTTTGTCGCTCAGTTATCCGAATCACAGGTGGAAGCTCAAAACCGGAAAGAGCTAATTATTGCCAATTTAGAAGCATCAGGTTCTGAGTTTGCTGACCAATTTTCAGAATTACAATTGAATGCTCAACAACAAAAGCTGCTGATTCTGGAAAAGCTAGAAAAATTAGAGACGGATTTTGTATCTCAACTTTCTGAATTGCAGTTGGACGCTCAAGAACGCAAGAATACAATTTTGCAGGAATTGGTGAACAATCAGCCGCCATCTGTTCCGGAAAAGTTACAAATTCCAGAACCTCAGTCAGAACGGTCAGAGTTAGTTAATCATGGACTCCAAGAGGGAGATGAGTTGTTTGCTCAAAGAAAATATGAAGAGGCGATCGCGGTTTATAATGAAGCTGTGAAAGTTAGTCCAGAGAATCCGGTGGCTTGGTTAAAACAGGGTTTAACTCTAGGGAGATTGCAACGCTACAAAGATGCGATCGCTTCCTATGAAAAAGCTATTGAAATTCAGCCTGATTATCATCAAGCTTGGTGCGATCGCGGTGTAGCTTATGGTAAACTAGGACAGCAGCAACAAGCATTGAATTCTTTTGAAAAAGCTACCCAAGTTAAACCTGATGATCCAGTTGCTTGGTTGAATCGTGGTCTGGCTTTGATAGAGTTAGAACGATATGAAGATGCGATCGCTAGTTTTGACAAAGCCATTGATATTAATCCCAATTCTGCCAAAGTCTGGGACAAACGTGGTTATGCTTTGGTAAGATTAGGAGAAGATGATGAAGCGATCGCTAGTTTTGACAAAGCACTAGAAATTAATCCCGATTATGCCAGTGCTTATTACGATAAGGCCGCCTGTTACGCATTGCAAAGACAGCTGAAATTAGCCTTGGCAAATCTCCAGCAAGCAATTCAACTGAATCCCAGATATCAAGAAGATGCGGCGTTTGATATTGATTTTGATGAAATTGCTGATGATAAAAGTTTTAAGGAAATCATCTCGAAATAAGCTTTATGACGTGAAAAGTGAGCCTCTCCTGGGGCGCTCACATTTTGCACCAGTCGTAATCACCCGCCGGAGGTTCAAACCTCCGTCTGATAGCGAAAGTCGTCTAAAGACGACTGGGGAAAGATTTTAGTCCATAAAATGGACTTTAGCTATGAGCGGGGAAATTGATTGGAGAGCGGGTTTTGTAGCTGATTTCAAATGGTGCAAGATGTGAATATAGAAATGTCTGTACAACAGTAGGCAAGGGAGAGGGAAGTTTGATTTTTATTGGGGATGATAACTACCAACCGTTGGCGGTGCTTTGTTTATAAGGTTCGCCTGTAAATGGCTGCACACCAATCAGAGGATAAGCATCATCAGTAGGGCTAAAAATCCGCATTACGGCTTCAGAAATATACTGCATTATGCTATCAATTATCTTTAGAATAGCCATATGAGACTCCTTTATTTGAGTCGCGTTGATTGTTATTTTTCTACTTTAGTGGCGATATTCTCAACTAGGTTGAAATCTCAATATATTGAAAACATCTGCAATACTTCTTAGGGTATCTTTGCAAGACTTTAGCTGATGCCTAAGTCTAAGTTTTAACTTCTATTCTAACTATTCCTCATCATCTCGTCTCTGCAAAATTTTGTCCAGAAATATTGTTAATATTCACTATTACAATATATTAAATAATTGTATATTTTAGGATTAAGCTCTTTGATTTATTCCGCACGACCGCAGTAGATGGATTTATGGGTTTTAGAGTTGACATTATTTATAGTAAAATTTACCATAACAGAAGTAGCATTCTTCTAAGGACGTTCTTGCATGGCAACTTTTCCAGACTGGGACGGCATGGCAAAACAAGAACTTACTCTGTGTGCGGCTGATTACGGCCTGCTAACTGACCTTTACCAGCTAACAATGGCAGCTTGTTATACAGGTGAAGGTGTAGAACAACGACGGGCTAGCTTTGAATTATTTGTCAGACGCTTGCCAGAAAATTTTGGCTACTTAATAGCTATGGGGCTAGAGCAGGTTTTGGCATATTTGGCCAACTTTCGCTTTAGCCCTGCTCAAATAAAGGCTTTACAGGCAACGGGAATTTTTGCTCATGCAAGCGATCGCTTTTGGTTACTCTTAGAGGAGGGGTGTTTCACAGGTGATGTCTGGGCAGTACCAGAAGGAACAGCCGTATTTGCTAATCAGCCACTATTGCGGGTGGAAGCACCTCTTTGGCAAGCGCAAGTAGTAGAAACTTATTTACTCAATACTATTAATTATCAAACCTTGGTTGCCACCAGGGCTGCACGCATCCGTGATGTTGCGGGGGAGTCAGCGACACTTTTAGAATTTGGCACGAGAAGGGCATTTAGTCCCCAAGCCTCTTTGTGGGCGGCGCGGGCTGGTTTAGCTGGGGGATTGAATTCTACTTCTAATGTGTTAGCAGCGCTACAACTGGGAGAACAGCCAAGTGGTACGATGGCTC
>REBL01000106.1 GCA_007692755.1 Nodularia sp. (in: cyanobacteria)
GTAGGTGTTTCCATAGGATATGAAATAATTTTTGTAGTTTTTAATTGATTATTCTGGGGCTAATTATGAGTGCTAATACTAGAACTCCTCTATATAGCAATACAGTTCAGTTAAGCCTAAAAGTCAACGTCTACATAGGTTGGGTTTCGTTCCTCAACCCAACAAAGTCAAGCAAATGTTGGGTTTCACTTCGTTCTACCCAACCTACAATTTTATTAACTGAACCGTATTCCTCTATATGGAGAACAACTATTTTTTTTGTTGCCTGTAATTTTAAGTACATCGATAGCAATGCTTTGGATTTTAGCATTAGGTAAAAATTTATATGAAATTATACCAAAAAAATACATAAATTAATCTATACCTTTAGGATATTTGAGCGTAATGTCAAAAAGTGAGTACATAGCAAAAGAATCATCTTCTTCCTGGAGTTGTGGTGATTTTGGCGTTCTGATGTTGTTGATGTAGCTCAGTAAAGTTACCTGTAAGAGAACTTTTTGCTTGATCGATCGCACAATCTCTGCCAAATGTAACGGATTGCAACGTATAATGAGAACGATAAAAGGATCAAAAAATATTGAAAGGCAGTAAGTTTAAATGCGAGTAGCGATCGCGGGTGCTGGACTAGCAGGACTATCCTGCGCGAAATATCTCACAGACGCAGGTCACACTCCCATTGTCTTGGAGCGCCGGGATGTATTGGGTGGCAAAGTGGCGGCGTGGAAAGACTCAGATGGAGACTGGTACGAAACAGGTCTACACATCTTCTTTGGCGCATATCCCAATATGTTGCAGCTATTTAAAGAACTGGATATTGAAGATCGATTGCAGTGGAAAGAACACTCAATGATTTTTAACCAGCCCGAAGCGCCAGGAACATACAGCCGCTTCGATTTTCCGGATTTGCCAGCCCCCTTAAATGGTGTAGTGGCAATTCTGAGAAACAACGATATGCTGACATGGCCAGAAAAAATTAAATTTGGCTTGGGTCTGATTCCAGCAATGGTTCAGGGACAGAAATACGTTGAGGAAATGGACAAATACTCGTGGACAGAGTGGTTGCGGAAGCAGAACATTCCTGAACGGGTAAATGACGAAGTGTTTATTGCTATGTGCAAATCACTGAATTTTATTGGCCCTGATGAAATTTCTGCCACAATTTTGCTAACTGCCCTAAATCGCTTCCTCCAGGAAAAAAACGGCTCAAAAATGGCGTTTTTAGATGGTTCACCTACAGAGCGATTGTGTCAGCCCATAGTAGATCACATCACCCAGGGCGGTGGTGAAGTTCGTCTGAATGCACCATTAAAAGAGATTTTGCTCAACCCTGATGGCACTGTCAAAGGATTTTTGCTCAGAGGGTTAAATGGGGCAGAAGATGAAGTTTTGACGGCTGACTTGTATGTATCGGCTATGCCAGTTGACCCCCTCAAGGTAATGCTACCAGAACCTTGGAAGCAAATTGAGTGTTTCCAGAAGCTAGAAGGCCTCGAAGGTGTACCTGTAATTAACGTACATTTGTGGTTTGATCGTAAACTGACAGAAATTGATCACCTCCTCTTTTCGCGATCTCCCCTCCTCAGCGTTTATGCTGATATGAGCAATGCTTGTCGTGAATATGCTAATTCTGAGCGCTCGATGCTGGAATTAGTCTTAGCTCCGGCAAAAGATTGGATCACCAAATCGGATGAGGAAATTGTTACCGCCACGATTGCTGAGTTGGAAAAACTCTTCCCTGACCATTTTGGGGGAGAAAATCCGGCGAAATTGCTGAAATCTCATGTGGTGAAAACACCGCGTTCAGTTTACAAAGCGACCCCAGGTCGCCAACAGTTCCGCCCCTCGCAAAAAACCCCCATAGCCAATTTTTATTTGACTGGGGATTACACCATGCAACGCTACTTAGCCAGTATGGAAGGTGCCGTACTTTCTGGTAAGCTGACAGCGCAAGCGATATCTGAAGCACTCCCGGTAGCAAATTCCTCAGACCTGCAAACGCCAACCCGACCGCCCGCAACGAATGCTGCAACTGCCTGATTCCCCTCCGCGCATGAAAACGCTGGTCTCTGTAGACGAGTCATATAAACTTTGTCGGCAACTTATAGCCAAGTATTCCGCGACTTTTTACCTAAGCACTTTGCTCCTGAGCGAAGAAAAACGTCCTGCCATTTGGGCGATTTACGCTTGGTGTCGCCGCACAGATGAACTAGTAGATGGCCCCGGATGTGCCATGACTACGCCAGAAACCCTAGATTTATGGGAACAGCATCTCGAATCAATTTTTGCTGGACACCCAGTAGAAAATTATGATGTAGCTTTGGCTGATACTGTGCGACGCTTTCCAATGGACATTCAGCCCTTCCGGGATATGATTGCTGGTCAGCAAATGGATTTATATCGTAGTCGCTATGAAACCTTTGAGGATTTATACCTCTACTGTTACCGTGTCGCTGGCACTGTCGGCTTAATGTCAACGTCAGTCATGGGTTTGGATGAAACCAGAAATACAGCCCCGTGGAACTGTCAACAACAGCCTTATATGCCAACTGCTGAAGAAATTGCCTTGGGAATTGCCAAGCAACTCACTAACATCCTCAGAGATGTGGGCGAAGATGCACAACGTGGGCGAATTTATATTCCTCTAGAAGATTTGGCGCGATTCAATTACACCGAACAAGATTTGTTTAAAGGTGTAGTCGATGATCGCTGGCGCGCCCTGATGCGGTTTCAAATTAACAGAGCTAGACAGTTTTATACTAAAGCCGAAAGAGGTATTACTTACCTATCTACTGATGCCCGTTGGCCTGTATGGGCGGCTCTCATGCATTACAGTCGAATTTTAACCATAATTGAACGCAACGATTACAACGTGTTTACTCAACGTGCCTACGTACCCCAATGGCAAAAATTACGTTCTTTGCCAGTGGCGTGGATGCGATCGCAAGTGCTGTAATTAAGTCAGTAGTCAGCATAATTCGTAATTCGTAAATTCTGTACACCATAAATAAATTCAGAAAACCCGGAAAAATTGACGGCATTTCGTTTTTATCCTCCGATAAATTAAGTAGCTCTGTCTATTAATTACGAATTACGAATTATTTGCTCACTCAGACTTGACCAACTCGAAAAACTCTGCTAGTATTGTTATCGGTAGCTCACCTGGAGAGGTGGCTGAGTGGTCGAAAGCGACAGATTGCTAATCTGTTGTACGGCAGGTAACTCCGTACCGAGGGTTCGAATCCCTCCCTCTCCGTTTTCAGTTATTTAAACCTAGTCTCTGCCCAAAACTCAAGTTTGGGTAGAGCCAGCCGTATTAACATACAATTAATCAATCAAACTTGATGTGTGGGTAAAAAGTATTACTTCCCTGGGTGGATGTTATCATTTATCCTTTGGAGTCTGTTTAAGATTTGGCTAACCTAAAAACCTAGTTTGAATCTTACTTTTAGACTCCTAAATATCTGAGGAGTGAAAGTAAATTATGCCCAGAATTAATACTGCCTTAGCGTTAAGTATAGCTACCCTAGCAACGGGTTTCCTTTTGGGAGCTTGCGAAAATGCTGATAACACCAATACCACAGCCGATAGTAGTCAAGGGTTAAAAATTGGTTCTTTACTACCAGCAACTGGTGATTTAGCTGCCATTGGACAGCAAATGGCAGGCTCAGTTCCCTTGCTAGTCGAAACTGTTAACGCTTGCGAGGGTGTGAATGGGCAACCAGTTACCCTCATATCAGTAGACGACCAAACCGACCCTAGAGCAGGTGCGGCTGGGATGACTAAATTAGCAACTCTGGATAAAGTAGCGGGTGTAGTTGGTTCCTTTGCTAGCAGCGTTTCTACTGCTGCTGTCTCAGTTGCCGTACCTAATCAAGTGATGATGGTTTCTCCTGGTAGTACCAGTCCAGTGTTTACAGAAAAAGCCCAACAAGGAGATTTTAAAGGCTTTTGGGCGCGTACTGCTCCTCCTGATACCTACCAAGCATTAGCATTAGCTCAACTAGCTAATCAAAAAGGTTTCAAGCGAGTTTCCACAGTTGTGATTAATAACGACTATGGAGTAGGGTTTGAAAGAGCCTTTGTCGAAACTTTTGAAAAATTGGGTGGAACTGTAGTTAATAAAGATAAGCCTGTGCGCTACGATCCTAAAGCCCAAACATTTGATACCGAAGCTGCTGCTGCCTTTGCGGGAAAACCAGATGCAGTAATCGCAGTTCTTTATGCTGAAACAGGTAGTCTCCTCCTCAAAACTGCTTACCAGCAAGGTTTGACTGAAGGTGTGCAAATTATGCTCACAGATGGAGTCAAATCACCCACTTTTCCTGACCAAGTAGGTAAAGGTGCTGATGGGAGATATCTTTTAGCTGGGGCGGTAGGGACAGTACCCGGTTCCGATGGTAAAGCATTAGCAGATTTCAACAAGCTGTGGCAAGAGAAAAAAGGCAGTTCCCCAGGGGAATACGCTCCCCAAGCTTGGGATGCTGCCGCTTTGTTGGTACTCGCAGCACAAGCCGCGCAGGAAAACACAGGCGTTGGTATTGCTAGCAAAATCCGTGAAGTTGCCAATGAACCTGGTACAGAAGTTACTGATGTCTGCGAGGGTCTGAAGTTATTGCGTGAGGGTCAAGCCATTAACTATCAAGGGGCTAGTGGTAATGTTGATATTGATGCTAATGGTGATGTTGTCGGTGTCTACGATGTTTGGAGTGTAGAAGCAGATGGCAAAATTCAGGTGATTGACAAAGTTAATCCTGTTCCTCAATAGAAGTTTCCAAGCTATAGATACACAGCCCACTTTTGTGGGCTAAAGTACTGAGCTGATGACATTGTTATTGCTGAGTCAGTGAGGTGTTCTATCTGGAGGAAGAAGCGAAGCGGTTTGATTTAAGCTTTGGGCTACTAAGGCTCATTGACGCTAGCTTCTAAAGTTTTTACCTGAGTTTGTAATTCGACAATTCTTTGCATATGCGATCGCTCTAGAGAATAACCTAACCAGACAAAGCTACCACCGAACACAGTCACGACTCCAGCCAAGATACCAGTGAGCAATGTCACCTGGGAGCGGAGATGCTTGACTTCATGAAGCTGATACTGAGGCTTGGTAGGATAATTGAGGTTTGGATCGGGATTTTCCAATACCAATTCTGCTTTCGTTACTTGCGGTTGCTCTGTGCTTTTGAAAGTCACCTGACTTTGCAGCCATTTAGTAATTAATTGAGAACCGTTGTTTTTAAACCAGCGCCAAGCAAAAATTCTAAATACTGGCTTGGATGTCTTGGAAATTAGTTTCAGACTTCTATTGAGAGTCCGAGAACGAAACTTTTGGTTAATCAGGTTAATTGACCCTACATGATACAGAGAATCCAATACTAACTTGATTGTACTTTCTTCTCTAGAAATCAAATCTTGTAGCAATAGAAGAACATCATGGATGAGTTCTGCTTCTTTTTGCTTTTCCACTACTAATTTTGTCGTGTTCTTAGATGGTTTATCGGGATTATTCATATATATAAACGCTAGCTTTTGATTAAATATTTATTTGTTATTATACAAACTAAAATAATTACTGCCAAAATCCTAAGCTAGAAAGTGGCATTATTTGGCAAATTGTTGTATGACTCTGGCTGTCTAGTTGTAAGGGTAGGTATTTTGGGTATTATCGCAGTATTTAGGCGATCGCATCCAGGGAAAAATGCTGTAATTTCAAGTGATACTCACAATGTTATCGATATAACTCAATATAACTATGACCTTATGTCTAGAATCTATTCAGTATTGGTTGATGCAAAATCCAGCAGTTTCAAAGTTATATAAGGTTGCATAAGGCAAAAGGCAAAAGTGATTTTCACTTTTGCCTTTTATTTTTCAGATTATATGTTTAGAAGCCTGTGAAATTGTAACCAACTCCTAGCAACAAACCGATATCAGTCTGGTCAAAAAATCCGGCATTCACGGAAGCTGTAGCTGTGAATTGAGGATTTAGAGGAAAATCAATACCACCAGATACTAACAAGGCAGTGCCTGAGTTACTACCAGTTTTAATAGCTGCACCTACTCCCACATAAGGTGCGATCGCTAATGGTTCTTCAAATGTATCTGCTTGCTGTATGTTGAAATCGTAGGTAACGGGAAGCAGGATGGTGGTGTTATTGCCAAACACAGCTGACGGTCTTACCGATATGCTATTTGTTAGTCCCACTTTACTGATGACTGCAAAATTGCCATCACCTAAAGATGAGTCACCACCAGCTATACCAATGTTACCAGCAACACCTATATAGCTTCTACCACCACGAGTAGGTCTACCAAAATCAATGTCACCTTGTGCTATCTGAGTAGGAGAAGCTTGAGAAGTCTCTTTTGATTCAGGAATCAGGGCTGCTGATGAAGTTACTGCTGTCCCTGGTACAGGTGTCAGTGTTCGATTAGCAACTTCCTGGTTATTAGCGTTGGGAAACTGCTGTAGATTAATGGCATCAGAAGATGTTGCATTTACAGCAGACTCACTTAGCCGTTGAGTATCTACTGTTTCAGCAACAGCAGACAAACCAGTACTTAATACTGCCAGGGCAGCTAAACTGGGTAAGTAAAACAAACCTTTGCGTTTACGTAGCGTTTCATAGACAAGAAAAATAATATTCACATTCACTCCTTACTAAATATTGCCGTTATTGGCATTTTGTGCTTATGATTCAACCAAATGGGGCGATATTCAAACTGTAACACCACAACATCAGTTATCACATCCCTAAGTAGAGGTAAGTCTTGTTAAGAATACTGTGTACTGGGTAGTAAAAATAAGCCTAGAACAAATGCTCATACTAAATAATTGCACGGTATCTGGTGGTGGTAACTCGAAGATTGCTGGTTTATCGACTCCCAACCTGGAGGAAGAGGAAACGGGCGATGGCGCTTCACCTATGAAGCTTGAGGTGAAATACTCGGAATTTTAGTAGGATTTTTTCTAAGTAACTTTTTTTTTGGAATGTATAAACTTATGAAAATTATTTTTCTATATCTTTAGGAGGAATTAAAGTAGTGGTGATTAATACTAAATAAATAGCTATTCCGATCACCTGACGAACTTTAACTGTAAATCTCCTCTCTGCTATTTCTGAGCAGTAGGAGATTTTTTCATTGCACCTTGGTCTGCGTTTGGTCGATTCTGCCTTGTTTGAAAGATGTTTGGTACTGCACACTGCACCCCCAAGTAGTCACAGCAATTGCAGCCGTTGGTGTGAATAAAAGCATTGCGATCGCTACCATTCAGCCAGAGCGATCGCTATTCCTTGTTGCAAATCTGGTGTGATTGTGGAATTAGGGGCTAATTGCAGTAATCGTTGATATGCAGCTTCTCCATCCAGTTTTTTGAGTGCGGCGATCGCATTTAATCTGACAATTTGATTGGCATCTGCGAGCAACAAAATCAATGGTTCCACAGCCTGATTATTTCCTAACTGTCCCAAACCTAAAGCGATCGCACTTCTAATCCTCGCCCCGAAAGGATTTGTCACTGTGTTCAGATGCTGTGACTGCAAAACATTTAATAAAATTTCTGCGGCTGGTGTCATTAATTGCGGCTTCTGTACTTGCCCCAAAACCGTGATAATTTCCTGCCAAAGTATCTCTGATGTGGTTTGAGCAAGTGCTTGTTGCAAATATGCCAAACCCGATAAAGTCTCCACCCAGACTAAAGCCCGGATAATTTCTAATTGCAATTTGAGTGGTGTATGGGGTGAAATTAACACCTGAAATAAATGCTGTGCTGCCTCATCAGTACCCATGCGGGAAAGAGCGATCGCTGCTGCACAACAAACCTCAAGATTAAAATCGGATAATCTCGGTTGCAATCTCGTCACTAAATCTAATTCTGTACATAAATCAGGGCGAAAACCTAAACCCTGCACTGCGGCACGTCTGACAGGGGCGGCAACGTCATCCAAAGCATTTAATAGAAGGGGTGGTATACGTTGATCATGAAAGCTGCTGAGGGCTTCTAGGGTGGCGCTACGGACTGCGGCTTGTGAATCTTGAATAACAGTCAATAGAGGTGTAATAGTTTCCTGAGTGCGAATATAAGCCAGCGATCGCACTGCTAAAAGTTTAGTCTCTTCCTCATTCAAAAGTTCAGTTAGTGCCGTAATCGCTGAAGTCCCCATTTGCCCTAAAGCTGAAGCGGCCATAGCTTTGAGTTCTTGACTTTCGCTGGTTTTCAGCAAATCGACTAAAGAAACTATGGCCTGTGGGTGTTGAAACTCCCCCAAAGTCCGCACTGCATACCAACGCAAATCTTCTTCGGCATCTTCATCTTCGAGAATATCAATCAATGGGGGGATAGCAATATTTCCCAATTGCCGCAATACTTTAGCAATATCCCAACGTTGCTGAAAATCTCCCATTTCTAAAATTGAGAGTGCTAATTTCAGCAGATATTCCCGATGTTTAACTATTTCTGGATGGTTAGAGTCTACTGTCAATATCAATTGTTGGAGATATTGAGTCAGCAAAAACCAATCTGCGGCATCAAATGCAGCTTGTGCTTGGACTAAAAGCTGGTTGATCTGATTCACCATGCCTTGTAAATAGGGAGTGAGTAGAGAAACCTTCGTTTTGAAATCGGCTAATTTGGCTTCACTAAAACTGAATCATTCTCAATCTTAGCTGTGTAAGTTTTGAGTGGTTCCGTCGCCGGGCCTCTCTGTACTTGGCCATCACTGGCATATTCTGCACCATGACAACGACAGCCAAATTTATTGCCTTCAGCTTCCCATGTCACAGTACAACCTGAGTGAGTACAGGTAGGATCAACAGCAATGAGATTGGCGCTTTCAGATGTACCGACGACTAAAACATTGACAGATGGCCAGTTTTTAACTAACAATTGACCATCTTCATCCAACTCTGCTACAGTACCCACTGTTTGCCACTCTTCAGATGCAGTTTGGTCAGAACAAGCCGCGATCGCTACAGGTAAGCTACTAACTATTGCACTCAAACCTACCCAATTAATGAAATCACGACGTTTCATAGTTATATAAATCTCTGTAATATTTACTGGCCATCATTTTAACAGGTCAATAAAGTTACTTTACAACTCCCAAAACAGGCGCTACTTCCGAAGCTGGGATAGTCGGAACTAACAAACCTTGTGCATAGATTTGGGGATTTGTTTGCGCGATAGTCATCAGAGATTGGCGCACCTGAGCATTTACCGCCACAGTTTTCACATCATACATTTGCATAGCCAGCTTGGGGTAAAACCCAATACCGACAATTAGCACTAAAAAACAGGCAGCAATAAATATCTCACGCGGTTTAGCATCGCTATAAATGGTTTCATCAGGTAGCAGACAGTCAGTACCAAAACAAGCTGTTCCCTCGTCCTCCTGATTTTCCAAAGCGGCATTATTAACGTCACACATGAGAGCTGCACTACTGCCATAAAAGACCTGACGCAGCAAGTTGAGCAGATAAATTGGCGTGAGAATAACTCCCACTGCGGCGAGGAAAACCGTCACAATGCAAAAGGCTGAACTGTAGACATCGCTGGTAGTTATGCCCACAAAAACCGCAAGTTCGCCCACAAAGCCGCTCATACCAGGAAGAGCGAGGGAAGCCATAGCGCTGATTGTAAATAGGGCAAATACTTTGGGCATTACCTGACCAAGACCGCCCAAATCATCCATCATCATCGTGCGAGTGCGATCGTAGGTCACACCTGCCAAGAAAAACAGCACCGACGCGATTAAACCATGAGAAATCATCTGCAACATTGCGCCGCTAATGCCCAAGTCAGTGAAGGAAGCAATACCTAGTAAGACAAATCCCATGTGAGAAATCGAAGAATAAGCCAGCCGACGCTTCATGTTTCCTTGGGCGAAGGAGTTCAACGCACCATAGATAATGTTGACAACTCCCAGAATTGCTAGAACTGGTGCAAAGTAAATATGTGCATCTGAAAGAATTCCTAAATTCAGGCGAATTAATCCGTAGCCGCCCATTTTTAATAGCACCCCTGCCAGAATCATCGATACTGGAGAAGAAGCCTCTCCGTGAGCATCTGGCAACCAAGTGTGCATGGGGAACACAGCCAACTTGACACCAAAGGCAATCAGCAATCCTGCATATAGCAGCAGTTCTAAATTTAGGGGATAATCCTTCAGTCCTAGATCAACTAAATCAAAACTGACATTACCGCCACCGTAAAGTCCCATTGCTAATGCTGCTACCAGAATAAATATAGAAGCCGCAGCCGTATAGATTAAAAATTTTGTCGCAGCGTAACGACGCTTCTGCCCGCCCCAAATACAGATAAGTAGGTATACGGGAATTAACTCTACTTCCCACATAATGAAAAATAGCAGCAAATCTTTAGCGACAAATACCCCTATCTGCGCCGAGTACAGCACCAGCATCAGGAAATAGAACAGTTTGGGTCTGCGGTCAACTTGCCAAGCCGAAAAAATCGCCAGTGTCGTCACCAGTCCCGCTAGAAGTACAAAGGGAACTGATAAACCATCCACAGCAACTGCCCAATTAAGACCTAATTGAGGCATCCAGGTATAATTTTCTTCTAGTTGAAAAGTCGCATTGCTGGCATCGTAATGGTGCCAAAAGGCGTAACACATCAAGATTAAGTCTACAACTCCCACACCCAGGGCATACCATCGTATCCACTTGCCTTCTTTATCAGGTAGCACAGGGATAACCAGAGCAGCAATGAATGGTAGCAGGACAATCGCGGTCAGCCAGGGAAATTGATCTGCCATCATATCACTAAGAAATAATACTTATTTAGAGATCATGTCACATTATTCAACTTTTTAATAATTTTTTCATCATCTCCTTAGCGTCTTTGAAGGAAAAGATCAGGCTTGATCCGCTTCTTTCCTCTTCCCGATTCACTTACAGGAACGAAAACGGGGTGTGCCAAAAGTTATTTCAGAAATAAAAAAGACTTTAATGCATAAATTGCATTGAGTTAATACACTTTATGCATTTTTTTCAAAAAAACGTAACAATTTATACGATTTTAACTATAATCTCACCTTAACCTAAACAGTATCGAAATCGTTATATAAACAGCAACCAAACCTGCTTGACAAATTCCTAAATGCCAAAGACTACAACCGTTCCCCCACTAACTACAATTTGAGTTCACTCGATCAACCTTGTCATCAAGTAGCAGATGAGTCACCAGGGAAGACTCTTGAGTATAAAAAATTAGTCACAAACAGATATACATACTTATTAAATCACTCAACTTTGTAGACCCAGTAATCAAAAAATATTGGGCAAATAGCGTCCAAAGTTATCACTGCATTAGCCGTAAGCAATGAGATTCAGTTCATGACAGATACAGTATCTACTACCAAAACCAACCTGAATAAATTTGAGAAACTCAAAGCCGAGAAAGATGGGCTAGCGGTCAAAGCAGAAATAGAACAATTTGCTTCTCTAGGCTGGGAAGCAATGGATGTAACCGACCGTGACCATCGCCTCAAGTGGCTAGGTGTATTTTTTCGCCCAGTCACTCCAGGTAAGTTTATGATGCGGATGCGTATACCTAATGGTGTCCTCACCGGTCCTCAATTGCGTGTTTTAGCGGCAGTATTACAGCGTTATGGTGATGATGGTAGCGCTGATATTACCACCAGACAGAATATTCAACTACGAGGTATCAGAATTGAAGATTTACCAGATATTTTTGCTAAATTCCATGCAGTTGGTTTAACCAGCGTCCAATCGGGGATGGATAATGTCCGCAATATCACAGGTGATCCGGTGGCTGGGTTAGATGCGGATGAGTTATTTGACACCAGAGAATTAGTGCAGCAAGTTCAAGATATGCTGACTAATAAAGGACAAGGAAACCCAGAGTTTAGCAACTTACCACGAAAATTTAATATTGCGATCGCAGGTGGTCGTGATAATTCAGTTCACGCAGAAATTAACGATTTAGCCTTTGTTCCAGCTTTTCAAGAGGGGAGTGGGGAGTGGGGAGTGGGGAGTGGTGAAAAACCAGAAGAATCTTCTCCGACTGCTCAAAAAATCTTCGGTTTTAACATCCTTGTTGGTGGCTTTTTCTCAGCTAAACGTTGTGAAGCGGCGATTCCCCTTAATGCTTGGGTGTCTCCAGAGGATGTGGTAGCTGTATGTAGAGCAGTTTTAGAAGTTTATCGTGACAACGGCTTACGGGCTAACCGTCTCAAGTCTCGCTTAATGTGGCTACTTGATGAATGGGGTGTAGAAAAATTTCGGGCTGAAGTAGAAAAACGTTTGGGTAAAACCCTATTACCCGCAGCTGCTAAAGACGAAATCGACTGGAAAAAACGCGACCACATTGGAGTATATAAACAGAAGCAATCAGGATTAAACTACGTAGGTTTACATATTCCTGTAGGACGGTTGTATGCCCAAGATATGTTTGAAATTGCCAGTTTAGCTGAGGTTTACGCCAGTGGGGAGGTTCGATTTACAGTTGAGCAGAACATCATTATCCCTAATATTCCTGACTCGCGTTTAGCAACTTTTTTAACAGAACCACTACTAGAGAGGTTTGCCATTCAGCCTAATATGTTAGCGCGATCGCTTGTGTCTTGTACAGGCGCACAATTTTGTAACTTTGCCCTAATTGAAACCAAAAACCGCGCCTTGGCAATGGTTGCAGCCTTGGAAGCTGAGTTAACCCTGACTCGTCCCGTGCGAATTCACTGGACTGGTTGCCCTAACTCCTGCGGACAGCCTCAAGTTGCAGATATCGGCTTGATGGGAACCAAAGCCCGTAAAAATGGCAAACCTGTAGAAGGCGTAGACATATATATGGGTGGCACTGTGGGCAAAGACGCGCATCTGGGAAACTGCGTCCAAAAGGGCATCCCCTGCGAAGACTTACAGCCAGTATTGCGAGATTTACTTGTCCAACACTTCGGGGCAAAGCCGAATAATTCGTAATTAAGCCCATCAAAATCCACCCAATTTTCGCACTGACTTCTTGTTTAGTTGATGCGCTGATTTGTGCATATTCAAAACGCAATTCATCGCGTTTTTACAAGCAGATGATTAATCGTCTGTTGTCTCTCCATTTAACAAAGGAATATTAAATGTTTAGAGGATTATTTTCATTCAACGGTCGCTACCGCATATTACATCTGACTTGGTTTGCATTTTTTGTCTCATTTGTAGTTTGGTTTAACTTTGCACCGTTTCAAACAGCCATTAAAGAAGCACTGAGTTTAACTGAAGGACAAGTTAGAACCATCGCTATTTGTAACGTCGCCTTAACTGTGCCAGCCCGGATTATTATTGGTATGGTTCTAGACAAATATGGTCCACGTATTACTTACTCAATCTTGCTGATGTATGCGGCTATTCCCTGTCTGGCATTTGCTTTCGCCCAAAACTTCAGCCAGTTGGTCATCAGTCGCTTGGCGCTAAGTATAGTCGGTGCTGGGTTTGTAATTGGGATTCGCATGGTTGCTGAATGGTTCCCTCCCAAAGAAATCGGCATTGCAGAGGGAATCTATGGTGGTTGGGGTAATTTTGGTTCAGCAGCTGCGGCTTTTACTTTACCTTCACTAGCGGCGGCGACAGCTTTTTTCACTGTTGGTCAACTGAACTGGCGGCTAGCGATCGCATTAACTGGGATAATAGCTGCTATCTATGGAGTGATCTATTTCTTCAACGTTGAAGATACTCCCTCTGGCAAAGTTTATCAGCGTCCCTCTCGTCACGGCGGTATAGAAGTCACTACCAAGAAAAGCTTTTGGTTGCTAATGGTGACTAATATTCCCTTAGTGGGCATTTTAGCCGTATTAGCTTGGCGGATATCTCAAATTGGTTTACTTTCTCAACCCCAATTATTGATTGTCTACCTGTTGTTAATTGGTCTGTACCTCTTCCAAGCCTATAAGTGCTGGGATGTGAATCAAGACTTGATGAAAGGTAAAAAACAATATGCGCCGAAAGACCGTTATCAGTTTTCGCAGGTAGCCATTTTAGAACTCACTTATTTTGTCAACTTTGGTTCAGAGTTAGCTGTTGTTTCCATGCTACCGGCATTTTTTGAATCTACTTTCAGTCTTAGTAAAGTATTAGCAGGGATGATTGCTGCTAGTTACGCATTCATGAATTTAGTTGCACGTCCCGGTGGCGGTTGGGTTTCGGATACTGTCGGGAGTCGTAAATGGACTATGACTATACTGACTGGTGGTATGGGTCTTGCTTATTTAGTGATGAGCGGTGTCAGTGGTAATTGGTGGTTACTCGTAGCAATTTTACTGACGATGACTTGTTCATTTTTTGTCCAAGCTGGGGAAGGTTCTACTTATGCCATCGTGCCTTTGGTGAAGCGGCGAATTACTGGTCAAATTGCTGGGAATGTTGGTGCTTATGGCAATGTTGGCGCTGTGGCTTATCTGACTTTATACAGTTTTTTACCAGCAGGTGATGTTGGGAACCAAATCTTTTTTCAGACTCTGGGTGTGAGTGCGTTGGTTGTGACTTTCCTTTGTGCTTTTTTGCTGAAGGAACCTCAAGGTTCTTTTGCTGAACACCATGAGGGTGATGAACCAGAGTTGATAGTAGAGGAGTTTCCTGCTTTGACTGAGGATTAAAAGTAGTCATTGGGCTTTAACAGGGCTTCCAAATAAAAAATATCCCAAAAGTTATTGTGGAGCGGGCATACTTCGACAAGCTCAGTACAAGTCTTGCCCGCTAATGACGCTAATGACGTAAGAATTATGGAATAACGAACCACAAAGGACGCAAAGGACACAAAGAAAGAAGGAAGAATTTTAGAGAGTATTTGCGTAAGTCCGTACTAATTAAAAAATTCTTCTCTTTCCATTTCCGACTCCCACTTAAAGCAATCTACCATGACTGAATTTACCAAAACTCTTTGTCCTTACTGTGGTGTGGGTTGTGGACTGGAGGTTTCACCACCGGCGCAATTGGCGAAAGCAACTAATCGAGATAGTCAGGGAAATCCAATTTGGCGGGTACGGGGTGATAAGGCTCATCCGTCAAGTAAAGGGATGGTTTGTGTTAAGGGTGCAACTATTGCTGAATCTTTAGATAAAAGTAGATTACATTACCCAATGGTGCGAGATTCTTTAGATCAAGAATTTCGCCGGGTGAGTTGGGATGAAGTTTTTAATATTATTACGCAACGTATCGAGAAAGTACGCAGCACTCAGGGTTCAGAAGCTATTTGTATGTATGGTTCTGGTCAGTTTCAAACTGAAGATTACTATATAGCTCAGAAACTTCTTAAAGGATGTCTAGGTACTAATAATTTTGATGCCAATTCGCGTTTATGTATGTCTAGTGCTGTGTCTGGATATATTCAAAGTTTTGGCTCAGATGGACCACCTTGTTGTTATGAAGATTTAGATTTAACTGATTGTGCATTTTTAATTGGTACGAATACGGCGGAATGTCACCCGATCCTTTTTAACAGGTTGCTAAAACATCATAAAAAAAATCGCCACGTTAAAATGATTGTGGTCGATCCTCGGCGGACACCAACGGCTGAAGCTGCTGATTTACATTTAGCTATTCGTCCCGGTACAGATATTGATTTGATGAATGGGATGGCTCATTTATTGATGCGCTGGAATTATATTGATATCGGTTTTATTGATGAGTGTACAAGCAATTTTTCGGAATATGCTGAGGTGATTCGTCATTACACCCCAGATGTTGCGGCTCTTCAATGTGGTATCAGTATTGAAGATTTAGAAACAGCAGCTAAATATTGGGGAGAATCTCAACGGGTTTTATCTCTGTGGTCAATGGGTGTCAATCAATCAAGTGAAGGTACGGCGAAGGTCAGAACTATCATTAATCTGCATTTGATGACTGGACAAGTTGGTAAACCTGGGGCTGGGCCTTTTTCCCTCACTGGTCAACCGAATGCGATGGGAGGAAGGGAAGCTGGAGGTTTGGCGCATTTATTACCAGGTTATCGTTTGGTGAAAAATCCCCAACATCGTGCGGAAGTTGAGCAGTTTTGGGGTTTAGAACCTGGGCAAATTTCACCCAATCCGGGTTTAACTGCTTGGGATATGATTACTGGTTTGGAAAATGATGCTGTAGGTTTACTGTGGATTGCAGCGACTAATCCGGCTGTGAGTATGCCAGATTTAGAAAGAACTAAAAAGGCTTTATGGCGATCGCCTTTAACAATCTACCAAGACGCATATTATCCCACAGAAACCTCTGCTTACGCTCACATTCTTTTACCCGCCGCCCAGTGGAGTGAGAAAACTGGCGTGATGACCAATTCTGAAAGAACGGTGACTTTGTGTCAAGCCTTCCGCCAACCGCCCAGAGAAGCCAAAGCCGATTGGGAAATTTTCGCTGAGGTGGGGCGCAGGTTGGGTTTTGAGAAAGAATTTGCTTTTACTAACTCATCTCAGGTTTATGCGGAGTTTGTGCAATTGACAGGCGATCGCCTCTGCGATATGACTGGTATTAGTCATGAACAATTACAAATAAACGGCCCCACTCAATGGCCTCATCCAAACAAGGGGAGTGGGGAGTGGGGAGTGGGGAGTGGGGAATCTAAGCGGCTTTATACAGATTTACGTTTCCGCACACCAGACGGACGAGCGCGTTTTGGGGCATATTATTCTAAAGGTTTAGCAGAACCACCCGATCCTGATTATCCTTTTGTCTTGACAACTGGGCGACTTTATGGGCATTGGCACACGCAAACGCGCACGGGACACATTGAAAAAATCCGTAAGATGCACCCGGAACCGTTTATTGAGATTCATCCCCGTGATGCTGCTAGGTTAAATATTACAGAAAATCAAATAGTAGAAGTGCGATCGCGTCGGGGTCAAACGAAATTTCCTGCTAAAATTACTAAAGCGATCGCACCTGGTACAGTATTTATCCCCATGCACTGGGGGGCGTTATGGGCAGATAATGCTGAAGCTAACACCCTGACCCATCCTGAATCTTGTCCAGATTCACTGCAACCAGAATTAAAAGCCTGTGCTGTACAGTTAACCCCAGTTAATGCAGAGTTACTAGTGGGAGAACATCAACTACAAGGCTCACATTATTGACAAAATGCGGACACATAAAAACTGATTTGTAAATTATGAACCTTATAGCCCCAGGATTATAGCCTGTGGGCTTTTTTGAGCTAGAAAAATTGCCTCTAAATTAATAAAATGCTATAGAATAGCTGAGTTAGCCATAAATCAAGATAATTAAATTTTTAAAGACTAAATTTGCCGATACTTGATAAGTTAGTCCTATGGAAAACTATTCTTATGAATTTTAATATTTGGCAGCCCAAGCAATCATCTTCAAAAGTATCTATAGATATTGATCAGACAGAGATAGATACTTCACCCCCAGAAGACATAGAAGCTAGAACCACCAAAAATTCTAGACTTCTACAACGTCCCAATTGGCAATATTTTCTTCTGGGCTTTGCTATCTTAGCAGGTAGTGTGATTACTTATCAAATCTTGCCAAAAGATACACAAGAAGTAGAAACAGCCGTTACTGAAATAGCTCGCCTACCTGTACGCGCTAGTAAAGTGGAAATTCAACCACTACAACAATTTGTCTTTGGTAATGGTAGAGCCTCAGCCGTACAAGGTAAACATCTAACTTTTGAAACCACGGGAACCATTACATACATTAAAACTATTGACGGACGCAGATTGAGAGAGGGTGATCGAGTTCGCCAGGGAGAATTATTAGCACGAGTTGATGACCGCCGACTGCAAGCTGATTTAACCCAATCCCAAGCCCGAACAACTGAAGCCGAAACACAAAGAGTAGCCGCACAAGCTAGTATATTTCAGGCAGAAGCAAATGTAGAACAAGCCAAAGCTGATGTAGTCAAAGCAACAGCAGAGTTACAAGCCGCCAAAGATACACGCAGTTTAGCTGCATCAGAATTTAAACGTCGGGAAGAACTGTTTGCCGCAGGTGCTATTTCTGAGAGCGATGTGGATGTTTATCAAAACAGAGTGCAGGATGCAGACGCTAGAGTTCAAGCCGCAGAGGCTCAATTGAATGCTTCTCAAAGCCGAGTTAAGTCTGCACAGGGGCAACTAGCATCTACCCAAGCACAATTAACAGCATCACAAGCCAGTATTCAATCAGCAACTGCATCACAAAATCGCTCTCAAGTTAGCCTAGAAGATTCAGTTATTAGAGCGCCTTTTGATGGCATTATTGCTCACATGAATATTCGCGAGGGCGATTACTGGACACCCCAAAGAGTGAGAATTACTGGCGACTATCAAAGTGTAGTTGAAACAGTACCGATGATCATCATCGACCCTAGTGAATATGAAGTGTCTGCCCGATTACCAGCTTTTGATGGTAGTTTAGTCGCAACAGGTCAAGCCGCCTACGTAGTTTCCGATCAAGATATGAGTGCTGCTTCTACTAGAGGCATGACCCAAGCAGATTTATTTAGGCTTGCCAGAGCTAGAGGTAGAGTCTTTTCTGTCAGTCCTTCCATTACACCTGGAGAACGCGCGATCGCAGTTTCAGTTCGCCTCACGGAAGGTATAAATAATATCCGGGATGGAGAGCGAGTTTCTGTGTGGATAGTCGTAGAAGAAAACCCCAATGCCTTAGCAGTTCCACCTAATGCCATTGTTTATAGAGAACAAAAACCCCATGTATTTGTAATTGATACAGTAGAAAACGTAGTCCATGAACGCCCAATTACAGAAGGTATCCGAGGTATTTCTCTCCAAGAAATTAAAGCTGGAGTCAAAGAAGGAGAATTAGTCGTAACCGAAGGAACTAATCGCTTAGTTAATGGCACTCCTATCGAAATCATCGACCCATAAACCTGCATCTTCCTTCTTTCTCCGCGTCCTCTGCGTCTGGTGTGGTTCGTTGTGACATGACTCCGACCTAAAGGTACGGAGCTTCTAAGAATCACTTCTTAGTTTTCCTAGTTGCTTCCTTTGGACTGCGCTCAATGCGAGTCTTACGGGTTTTCGACTTTGACCTAGACTGA
>REBL01000125.1 GCA_007692755.1 Nodularia sp. (in: cyanobacteria)
AGCAGAGTTTCCCACAAAGCTAGCCAGAAGCAGAGTTTCCCACAAAGCTAGCCAGGGGTTGAAAACCCCTGTCTAATAGCTTAAGTCGGATGAATCCGACTAGATCAAGCTATTCAAATTAAAGTCAATGTTTTAGTCCTCTTTTAGAGGACTTTTGCTATGAGACAGGGAATTTATTCCCTGGCTGACTGGCTGACTGGCTGACTGGCTGACTGGCTGACTGGCTGACTGGCTGACTGACCTGCTGACTGGCTGACTGGCTGACTGACCTGCTGACTGACCGGCTTTGGTTTTTATACTAAATAACTCGTATTCGGAACTATGGGAAAGAAAGCATATTCATACCAAGCAGTCCAAATAAAACTTCTTATCCATCGTTGAGATTTTTCGGTACTGATTTCATAGTTAAATTCTCCCTCAGATATATCAATAGAAGATAGATGAGAATTACAACCACAACCGTGATGATAGGTAAAACCGTATTTAGAAGCGATGCTTTGCACTTTCATTTGGATAGCAAAAACCTTTCCGGCGTGTAATATAGCATCCCAAGAACGCTTGTGTGCTATATCTCGTTTATCAAAACGTAAAGCCCGTTCTTCAAATACATGATCTCGGTAAATTGGCGCTAAATGTACATGATAGAAACTAGCAGGTAATTCATAGCCAAACTCTTCAAAAAGATCCATTCCAATGAGGGCGACTTTTACCTCATCTGCATATTCTCTTCCCTTTAATTTCACATCTTCAAGAATTTGGGAAAAATTGGGATAGCTATCAATTAAAAAGTCCTGTCCATAAAATTCTAAGGTTTCATAACCAAGTTGTCCAAATAGCTGAGAAAATGCCGATTTAAAATCAGCTAATTCTGGACGTTCATTAAATAAATCTACATCACCTTGCGCTAGTTTATATTGGAACAATTGCGCCATTTCCACATAACTTTGTGGGTTCTTGATTCCTACATTTGCGACTCCTGCGGCTATATCTTGCCATATAGGAGGTAATTGAGCAATAGGAACCGCATTTTCTGAAGCAATTACGGCAATATTAGGAGCTTCAATAAGTTGCATAAATAATCTCCATTTAGACTTAAAATCAGCATTTAATTACAATACTCGACTTTTAATAATTTATAATTAAGATTTTATGAATATTTTTGAAGTAAGTTTTATGACGATTTTAATTGTGTAAATTAAATGCCTAATCAATACTTTGTAAGTATCGTGACAATGTGACAAAAAAACTGTTACATAAAATACGAAATTCTCACAGATGACATATGCTGATTTCACACTTCCAGATGCTTGCACAGTATAATACTTTAGCCAATGGTCTGATGTGTAACGAAAACAAGTAAAATTCCTCTTCCTGTTCTAGATATACACCGGATAATTACGGTATATGTTGATAAAAATTATTAGTTATGAGTGAGGTTTTATGAGTTCGGAAAATTTAGAATTAATTATTGGCTGGTTGTATCCCACGCTGATGAGTACTTATGGCGATCGCGGAAATGTGATTACTATCCAACGTCGCGCCCAGTGGCGGGGGTATAATGTCCAGGTGGTAGCACTTGATCAAAATTCCACAGATGCTGATATTAAGGCTGTAGATATTATAGTTGGTGGTGGCGCACAAGACCGTCAGCAAGAAATCGTCATGCGTGATTTGCAAGGTGCAAAAGCTGAGGCTATGCGTGAGAAAATCGAAAATGGGACACCGGGAGTTTTTACCTGTGGTTCTCCCCAACTCCTGGGAAAATATTATGAACCTGGTTTGGGAAAGCGGATTGAAGGTTTAGGAATCCTCGATTTAGTCTCTGTGCATCCTGGTGATAATACTAAACGCTGTATTGGTAACTTAGTAATTGAAGTTACAGCTTCTCGTTTGGCGCGGGAATTAGAAGAAATGACGGGGAGTAAACCTTATTTAGTCGGTTTTGAAAATCACGGGGGACGCACCAAGTTAGGTAAGGTGGAAGCCTTGGGGCGTGTAGTCTATGGTTTGGGTAATAATGGTGAAGATGGTACTGAGGGAGCATTTTATCAGAATGCGATCGCCACTTATTCCCACGGGCCTCTGTTACCTAAAAATCCCTTTGTTGCTGACTGGTTGATTCAAACGGCGTTGCGGCTAAAATATCAGCAAGCGATCGCTTTATCACCGTTGGATGATAGTTTAGCTTTACAAGCCCGGTCAGCAATGTTAAAGCGGTTAAAAGTCAGTTTACCAAATCCCGCTATAGCCAAAGTTTAGCAAAAAAAATCCCCTCTTCTTAGCAAGGAGAGGGGTTGGGGGTGGGGTTCTTCTATCTAACGTCTAGCGAACTTTTTGCTAACTTTCCGTAAACGAATCGAGTCAGGTGTAACTTCCACCAATTCATCAGGACCGATATATTCCAAAGCCCGTTCTAGACTCATGTCTATTGGTGTTTGCAGTTGTACCAATTCTTCACCACCAGAAGCGCGGTGATTGGTTAACTGCTTCGTCTTACAAACATTCAATTCCAAATCTTGAGGACGATTATGTTCTCCAATAATCATGCCTTTATACACTTTAGTACCTGGAGTGATAAAGAATGCTCCTCTATCTTCCGCGTTTTTCATGGCGTAGAAAGTAGAAACACCTTCTTCAAAAGCAATGAGAACGCCTTTGTTCCGGGCTTCAATGTCACCAGAAAGGGGACGATAATCATGGAAACTGTGGTTCATGATTCCTTCACCACGAGTCATCCGCATGAATTCACCCCGGAAACCAATCAAACCACGGGCGGGAATAATAAACTCTAATAGAGTCCGTCCAGTCCCAAGAACTTGCATATCTTGCATTTCGCCTTTGCGTTGTCCCAGGCGTTCAATACAACTACCAACACCATCTTCAGGAGTATCCAAGGCTAGGAGTTCAAAAGGTTCGCAAGGTTGACCGTTGATTTCGCGGTAAATTACCTGTGGTTGAGATACTTGGAACTCGAAACCTTCACGGCGCATGGTTTCAATTAAGATACCCAGGTGTAATTCACCCCGTCCACAAACTTGGAATTTATCGGGAGAATCAGTTTCTTCGACTCGCAGGGCGACGTTAGTTTCTAATTCACGGAACAAGCGATCGCGTACTTGTCTTGATGTTACCAGCTTACCTTCTTGACCAGCAAAGGGTGAATCATTTACCCAGAAGGTCATTTGTAAAGTTGGTTCATCCACCTTAATTAGTGGTAAAGCTTGGGGTTCGTTGGGGTCAGTAATAGTTTCGCCAATATAAGCATCCGCGAAACCAGCCACAGCCACAATATATCCGGCGGTGGCTTCTTCCATTTCCACCCGCTTCAGTCCTTCAAATCCCATCAATTTGGTAATTCTGGACTTGACAATGGTACCATCTTCTGTTACTAAAGCTGCTTGCTGTCCAGCCCGGATAGTACCGTTGTGGATTCTACCAATGACAATCCGTCCCAGATAGTCAGAATAATCTAGGGTGGTGACTTGCAATTGCAGGGGCTTGTTGATGTCGCCTACAGGAGGTGGAACGTGTTGCAGAATCGCATTAAACAGGGGTTGCATATCTACCGATTCGGCTTCCAAGCTTTCCTTAGCGAAACCGCCCATACCGGAAGCAAACAGATAGGTAAAATCGCACTGGTCTTCATCTGCGCCTAATTCCAGGAACAGATCCAAAACCTTATCAACAGCAACGTGGGGGTCAGTTTGGCCGCGGTCAATTTTGTTGATCACAACGATGGGGCGCAGTCCTTTTTCCAGAGCTTTTTTCAAAACAAAGCGCGTCTGGGGCATAGGGCCTTCGTTAGCATCTACAATTAACAGACAACCATCAACCATCCCTAATACCCGTTCCACTTCGCCGCCAAAGTCAGCGTGTCCTGGGGTATCAACAATATTGATTAAGGTTTCTTTGTAACGAACGGCTGTATTTTTCGAGAGAATTGTAATACCCCGCTCCCGTTCTAGGGTGTTGGAATCCATGACACAATCCGGAACGTCTTCACCTTCTCGGAAAATACCAGATTGTTTGAGGAGCGCATCAACCAGGGTAGTTTTGCCGTGGTCAACGTGGGCGATAATGGCGACGTTGCGAATTGGGAGCGTCATAGGAGCTTTTAGTGAACTCAAGAGGGGGTTTTCAGATTCAATTTTTAATGCTGAGTTGCTTTAACAGAATTGTTTATGATTAGCAAATTCTGTAAAGAACCTTTAACAATTCTAGCGTAATCGTCACAATTCCGGGGGGTTTTTTCAAAGCTATCCAGAAACAAATATGTTTTTTTAGAAGTTTGTCTATAAACGTGTCACAATTAACACCAATTTTGTAGCCTAGCAAGGTGATGTTGAAGTTTGAAACTAGAAATCTGTAAATTCAGTCAATGACGACAGACGCGATCGCCTAAAATCAAAATAATGGTAGTTGAACCAAAAGATGTTCGGCGTTACATTACCAGTGATGGTAGAGTTCCCTTTGCTGAGTGGTTTGACGCACTTAGAGATCCAAAAACCAAATCTATCATCGATAAAAGACTCAACCGAGTTAGCCTTGGCAATTTAGGCGATTATCGCTCAGTTGGGGAAGGCGTATATGAACTAAAGATAGATTTTGGACCCGGATACCGAATTTATTTTGGACAAATTGGCAAAATAATTGTACTCATCCTCTGTGGCGGAGATAAAAGCACCCAAGACCAAGATATTCGTAAATCGATAGAATATTTGCAAGACTATAGGAGGCGAGAAAATGCCAACCAGTGATAGTTACCATGAATATCTAATTTCACGCCTCAAAGATCCAAATTATGCTGCTGTCTATCTCGAAACTCACTTAGAATTGGCAGACGGAGAACAACCAGAGCCTGAATTATTAAAACTTGCACTCAGCCATATAGCCGAGGCTCTTGGTGAAAAAAATATGACTCCAGAAGAAGTAAGCCTACACATCAAAAAAATAGATGCATTGCTTTCCCAAAGCGGAAGTGAAGAAATTTACAACTTGGGCAATTGGCTAAATACCTTGGGTTTGAAACTAACTGTAACAGTTAGTGAAAAAGAAAGTCATAGCATCACTAATACTGCCAATACTTCTGAAGTAAAAATTTAGCACATTCAGAATTTTTTGTAACTTAATTGTACCTACTTATCTAACCTTTAACCAACTAAAAATATCCTTTGCTTGTAACTGCCAACTGGTTAACACATCAAGAACAGGTAATATATCAGTATTGTATTTAACTTCCGGTAATTGATGAGGTTGAAATACCATCACCGATTTATCACTAGGGTCAATGAACCAACCTAATTTAGTTCCCTGGTTAATACAAAAAATAATTTTATTAATTACACGGTTGGGAGATTGGTCAGGGGATAAAATTTCAATAGTCCAATCTGGATAACTATTAAACCTATTGGCAATTTCTCCATCTGTATCAGTGGGGATGCGTGACCACTCAAATACAGCAATATCAGGAACTAAAGAACGTCCTCCAAAGGTGCAGCGTAACTCGGTTAATGCTAAAGCTTTTTGCTGGGGTTCACCCACCTGATTGATATTGGTTGATAAACAAGTTTGAATTCTGCTATGTTTTCCCTGGGGCATTGGTTTTTGATAGATGCTGCCGTTGATATATTCACTAGCTGGTTTAGTTTCTGGTAATTGCAGAAATTCTGTCAGAGAAAGCTGGGAATTTACCTGAGTCGAAAGTGCCATTAGCAAATACTCCTAAAATATAAAAATATGGTAATTTAGCTCGTAGTAATTGCTCTTAGCCCTTAATTCAGGACTAAAGTCCTGACTACAAACCTTTAATTATTTACTACGACTTACAATAATCTTTTTAAAGGCAACGTAAACCCTGGAACAACATCTTCACCGCTCAAAATTGCTGTAGCCGGATACTGAGTAATTGAACCATCTCGGCGATAAACTAAAGCTTGCTGATTTTGACGGTCAATCAACCATGCTAACTGCACACCATTGGTAATATATTCTGACATCTTGGCTTTAAGTTTCACCAAACTGTCATTTTTAGAACGAATTTCAATCACAAAATCAGGCGCTAAATTAATAAAAGCGTCCTCTTGCTGATCCCAATTTTCTGGTAACCGTCCTTTCGCCAGAAAAGCAGCATCAGGAGACCTTACTGCTGTATTTGGTAATCTAAAACCTGTACTTGGCCCAAAAACCTCACCTAAATCTTGACTTTCCACCCAAAATAACAAATAAGCACCTGCTTTTATTTCGCGATTTCCAGAAATTCCCCCAGTTGGTGGCATAGTTTCTAAAGTTCCATCAGCATTGCGTTCAAACCGCAGTTCTGGGTTTTGCGAACTCATCAACATCAATTCTTCATCAGTGACAGCATAACAAGACTGCACCGTTACTTTTTCACTGTTCATTATGATGCCAACTTGAATGACATCTTTATTTTAGTAGGTATACCCTTTATAATCTTACTCTCTTCCTTTGCGCCTAACGCACTTCGTGCTAGAGCCTCCGGCACGCTACGCGAACGTTTAAAATAAACCTCAACACCAGCGCATAATAAAAAATGAAGGCTGAAGCGGAAAAAATCCATACTTCAAACTTCATCATTTTTTGATCCGAAATTGTAACTACAAAAACAGTATTGTCTTTGTTAGCGGAACATACTACTTACTGAAGTATCTTCGTGAATCCGCCAGATGGTTTCCCCTAACAGATTAGCGACCGAAAGCACTACTAATTCGGGAAAGCGATCGCGTTCTGGGATAGGAATCGTATTGGTAACAATGACTTCCTCAAACAAGCCACTTGACAAACGATCCTTTGCAGGTGGGGAAAACACAGCATGAGTTGCACAAGCATATACTTGACTTGCACCTTCCTGACGCAGCAACCGTGCGCCTTCGCTAATTGTGCCGCCAGTATCAATCATGTCATCCACCAAAATGGCTGTTTTGCCCTTCACATCACCGATGACATTCATGACTTCAGCCACATTATGAGCCTGACGGCGTTTATCGATAATAGCCAAGGGCGCATCATTCAGCTTTTTGGCAAATGCTCTAGCGCGTGCTACGCCGCCAACATCGGGAGAAACAACCACAATATCAGAAAGTTGTTTACTAGCCAGATAATCGAAAATTACTGGTGAACCATAAACATGATCAAAAGGGATATCAAAATAGCCTTGAATTTGCGCCGAGTGCAAATCCATAGCTAAAACACGACTAGCCCCGGCTTTCGCAATCAGGTTAGCCACCAATTTGGCTGTAATTGACTCTCGTCCTGCCGTTTTGCGGTCAGCGCGAGCATAGCCATAATAGGGAATTACTGCCGTCACCTGTCGTGCAGAAGCCCGACGACAAGCATCAACCATAATCAGCAATTCCATCAAGTGGTCATTAACAGGTTGACAAGTTGGTTGGATTAAATAAACATCACAACCCCGTATTGATTCTTGGATTTGAACGTATAGTTCTCCATCCGCGAACCTTTTGCGAATCATTGGCCCCAAGTCCATACCCAGGTAACGAGCGACTTCTTGAGACAGTGGTACATTGGCAGAGCCAGAAAATAGCCGCAGGCGATGATTTTCAGTCAGTCCTGTGGCGGCTGGTTGCACCTTTAAACTTGCAGAACTCAGCACAGCAGATCCTCGATGTGCATTCATGGCAATATTATCATTAGATATTTAGTAGATTTAACTGAAATGACCTAAAAAAACATCTGTGAGTTTTTTTAAGCTTTCATAAAAACTTTCAACATTTCTCAATATAATTATTTTTGGCTCATGTTGTAGTCCTTTTGGTGAACAAACCATTGTTGGGACAGATTAAAGTAGCAACACTGGCGCATAAATTCCTCAAGGAAAGTTGAACATTTGCTGAATACTCTACGATACTAGCTGCAAAATTATAAACTAGACGACTAGATTTTTGATAGTAAATCACCCAAAAAATTATTAGGCGTGGCGAATTTGGCTCGCGTGAGTTGTGATGATTGAGGGCTGATGCCATTTCTACATGGTGGTTTTTACTTATCCTATCTTGACTCAGAAAGCCAAAAAACCGCTGAAATTAATCGTCCACAAGTAGTTAGTTAATTACCCTGACAGTGAATTTTTGCCATTTTTCACACATACTTACTGATAAAAAAGTGGAAAAATAGAGTTAAATAAGTCTTAAAAGGCTTACTTAGCACGTACTAACACGGAATTTTTGACTTCCATGCTGGGACTTATCTTTGTAAGTGGCTTTTTCCCCAGTTGCTATTACATTTGATTAATCATGCAAGCACCCATTACAGTTGGTTCTATCCTGCAAAACCGTTATCGGATCATCGAAATTCTTGGAGAAGGAGAATTTGGCAGAACCTATTTGACAGAAGACCAGCGATGCTTTAACGAACTTTGCGCGGTCAAAGAATTGATTTCACCCACGGGGGCTGATGCTTGGGAGAAAGCACAAGAAATTTTTCAGCGCGAAGCTGCAAACTTATATCAAATAGAGCATTCACAATTGCCTAAATTTCGGGAAAAGTTTGAACAATATCAACGCTTATTTTTAGTGGAAGACTACGTTGCAGGTAAAACTTACCGGACTCTGCTGACTGAACGCCTAGCTGCTGGTCAAACTTTCACTGAGGCAGAAGTATTGCAATTTATTCGCTCCTTGCTGCCAGTTTTAGAGCATATTCATAGTCGCGGAATTATTCATCAGGATATCTCACCGGAAAATATTATTTTGCGAGATGAAGATACTCAGCCAGTGTTAATTGGCTTTGGAGTGGTGAAAGAATTAGCAACGCGTTTACAGTTTCCAGATCACCCAACGCCAGTTACCAGCGTGGGTAAATTAGGCTTCGTTCCCAGTGAACAACTGCAAACAGGGCAAGCTTACTCTCATAGTGATTTGTATGCACTAGCGGTTACAGGAATAGTTTTGTTGACTGGGAAAGAACCAACTGAACTATTTGATACCACCCAATTAACTTGGAATTGGCAACAGTGCGTCAAGGTGGATGCACAATTTGCCCAAGTTATCAATCAGATGTTAAATCATTTACCAAGCGATCGCTTCCATAGTGCGGCTGATGTGATTCAAGCATTACAAATTCTGGAAAAACCCAGTATTCCTACTCCAGAATTATCTCAAGTCCAAACAATGGCTGTCGGCGGTCGCCCTGAATCATTACCATCACCAGTTTCACCCCGCCAACCCCAGCCAGCAATTTCACCCAATCGCTCTAATTTAATTTTAGATAGTCCATTAGCACTTGGGGCTATTGGTAGTGCAGTGGTAATTCTAGCAGGAGTCGGTTCTTGGGCTTTAGTTAGTTCTATCCGCACTCAGCGAAATCAACCACCAAATGCAACACCACCACAAACTTTCCCTTCCCCAGTTGTGAGTTCGGAGGAAACACCCACACCAGAACCCACGCCAGAATTATGAGTGCCTATGATACAATTAACGCAGACTATGCATACTTAAAAAGTAATCACCGAATAAATTTTTGAACACATTACTGATTACTGGTACTGATACGGAGGCTGGCAAAACTGTTTTAACAACAGCGTTGGCAGCCTATTGGCAAAAGTATTATCCGCAGCGTAGCTGGGGAATTATGAAACCGATTCAATCGGGGATAGGCGATCGCGAATTATATCAAAAGTTATTTTCTTTAGACCAATCTGCTGAAGAAATTACACCTTTGTATTTTGCAGCCCCCCTAGCCCCTCCCATCGCCGCCGCTAAGGAAAATCGCCGTGTGGATTTGGCTGTGGTTTGGCAAGCTTTTTCTCAGTTGCGATCGCAGCGTGATTTTGTGCTGGTAGAAGCCTTGGGTGGTTTAGGTTCACCGATCACTGATGAGCTGACAGTGGCTGATTTGGCGGGAGACTGGCATTTACCTACGGTATTGGTAGTACCAGTCAGATTAGGTGCGATCGCTCAAGCTGTGGCTAACGTGGCATTGGCGAGACAATCAAAGGTAAATCTTAAAGGGATTGTGCTTAACTGTGTACAACCCCGTACAGATGAGGAAATAGCCGACTGGACACCAGCGGATTTGATTCAATCTCTGACTCATACACCTGTTTTAGGTTGTTTGCCTTATTTAGATAATTTAGAAGATTTAGACAAACTCGCTCAAGTCGCATCAAATCTGGATTGGGAAAGATTAAGCTGATGTGGCGTTTGTGATTGAAATCCATTGAAGAGGTCAGGAACCACAGATAAACACAGAAAAAATATCCACGCTGAACTTTTGTGGAAGGATTAAACTAGGAAAATATTCTCAGTTAGCTTTACTGAAACGAGCTTGTTTTGATCATGGTTTCCACTTTTCCCAACTCTTCTGTAGATTTATCTCGCGTTCGTCTGGAAATTCGCTCGTTACAACCGCGATTGGTAGAGTGGCGGCGGCGACTGCATCAAAAACCAGAGTTGGGGTTTAAAGAAAAACTCACGGCTGAGTTAGTCTCTAGCCAGTTGCAAGAATGGGGAATTGAGCATGAAACTGGTATAGCTCAAACTGGTATTGTGGCTACTATCAAGGGAAACAAACCCGGTGATGAGAAAGTTTTGGCGATTCGGGCTGATATGGATGCTTTGCCAATTCAAGAACTGAATGAAGTTCCCTATAAATCACAACATGATGGAGTGATGCACGCTTGTGGTCATGATGGACATACGGCGATCGCACTTGGTACAGCTTACTATCTTCACAAGCATCGACAAGATTTTAGCGGTACGGTGAAAATGATTTTTCAGCCAGCCGAAGAAGGGCCAGGCGGCGCACAACCAATGATTGCAGCCGGAGTCCTAAAAAATCCTGATGTGGATGCAATTATCGGGTTACATTTATGGAATAATTTGCCCTTGGGAACAGTGGGTGTCCGGGCTGGGGCGTTAATGGCATCTGTAGAATGCTTTAACTGCACCATTTTGGGTAAAGGTGGACATGGTGCTATGCCTCATCAAACCGTTGATTCTATTGTGGTTGCAGCCCAAATTGTCAATGCCTTACAAACTATTGTGGCGCGTAACGTCAACCCCATTGATTCAGCCGTGGTGACAATTGGCGAACTTCACGCCGGAACAAAGCTGAATATCATTGCTGATAAAGCCCGCATGAGTGGTACTATCAGGTACTTTAACCCTGATTTTCAAGGATTTTTTCACCAGCGAGTTGAGCAAATCATCGCCGGAGTTTGTCAAAGTCATGGGGCTAAATATGACTTAGACTACTGGAGTCTTTATCCACCAGTCATCAATGATGCGGGTATAGCGGAATTAGTGAAGTCAGTCGCAGAAGAAGTCATTGAAACCCCTATGGGTATTGTCCCAGAATGCCAAACGATGGGCGGTGAGGATATGTCATTCTTCTTACAAGCAGTTCCCGGTTGTTATTTCTTCCTCGGATCTGCCAATCCTGAGAAAAATTTAGCTTATCCTCATCATCATCCCCGATTTGATTTTGATGAAACAGCCTTAGCGATGGGTGTGGAAATATTTGTTCGCAGTGTAGAGAAATTTTTGAACTGATGAGGTTGACCAAGCTACATAACGCCATAACCCTTGATCAATTTGTGCTTCTTCTCGAATAATCGTCAAATTGATCACCTCTGGGCAAAGTGTAATTATAGATTTTATCCAAGCCAAATAGTCATCGGCATTTTAAATATTTTTCATAAGACTTGTTCTACTTTATTAATTTTTATTAAAATATTTTTGTGGAGTTCACATAAGCCAAACCACTCAAAAAAATCCATTTCATCACCTAATTCTCCTGAATTAAATTGTTGCTCAAATTGCTCAGAAGTCAGATTATATTTCTGCTCAAATTTATCTATATCCAAGTTATAGATAGCTAATTTTTGACGATGCCGAATTAAAATTACATTTAAGAGTTGTCCAATAATTCTCTCTAATTCTGTGTTGTCTCTACAGTTTTCACTCAGTAATTCTAATTTTTCTAATGTATTCATAATTATATATACCTTTCCTAAAACTTATCTTGATAATACCCTATTCAGGATAATAAATACTCCTATGAAGAAAGTAGAAGCAAGTATGTTTATTATTTGAATCAGATATTTTAATTCAGAAATATCAACCTGGAAGCAATGGATACAGAGATAATTTTATGGGTCAGCTTTAACTGACCTTTTTCAATCGACCTCGTAAATAATACAAAATCTTGGCAATTTAACACGCAATTTGTGATAAAATTATGCGGACGGTTACGCCAAGTCACTCTCCAAAATTAAATAAAATCTTGCTTTTTTTAAAGTGCGATCAGTGTGTTCCCGTTTGGGTTGAGAAAAAGAATACAGTGCGATCGCACTTGACAATCAAGACAGTCGCTACACCTAATGAACAATTAGAAATGACCTTTTCCAGGCTTGCACCTTTCATTCAGGAATACATCTACCATCACAACTGGACTGAATTACGACCAGTACAATTAGCAGCTTGTGAAGTTATATTTAACACTGAAGCTCATTTGCTAATTGCGGCTGCAACTGCGGCGGGAAAAACAGAAGCAGCATTTTTACCAGTATTAACTCTCTTACATGAAAAACCCGCTAAGAGTATTGGGGTATTATATATTGGCCCCATTAAAGCTTTAATTAACGACCAATTTGAACGCCTCAACGACTTGCTGAAAACAGCAGATATACCCGTATGGCATTGGCATGGTGATGTAGCACAAAGTCGTAAAAACAAGCTGATCAAGAATCCCCAAGGCATTCTGCAAATTACGCCAGAATCTTTAGAAAGCTTGTTAATTAACAAGAATAATGACTTGATGCGTTTATTTGGTGATTTACGATTTGTGATCATCGATGAAATTCATTCCTTTATGGGTTCTGAACGTGGTTGTCAAATTATTTGCCAATTACAGCGTTTAGCCAACGTTACAAAAACCCAACCCCGCCGCATTGGTTTATCAGCAACTCTGGGTAATTATGCAATGGCTGAAGAGTGGTTACGTTCTGGAACTGATAAGCCAGTCATTACTCCCAATATCACAGCCGAAAAACGCCAACTTAAACTGGCTGTAGAACATTTTTATCTTGAGAGTGAAATTGATGAATCAGAAACCACAGCTTACGAGAAATATATTTTTAACCTCAGCAAATCTCGTAAATGCCTGATTTTCGCGAATAATCGTACCCAAACTGAATCAGTCATTGCATCCTTACGCCGAATTGCTACAGCACAAGCATTACCAGATATCTATCACGTACATCATGGCAGTATATCTGCTAGCTTACGCCAAGCGGCGGAAAATGCCATGCGCGAACCCCACAGTCCGGCGGTGACTGCTGCTACACTCACTTTAGAATTAGGTATAGATATTGGTCATTTAGAGCGAGTAATTCAGTTAGAATCGCCTTTATCTGTGGCGAGTTTTTTACAACGTTTAGGACGCAGTGGTCGCAGAGGTGAAGCTGCTGATATGCGTTTTATTTGTGGGGAAAATCAACCATTATCTGAAGCACCTTTACCAGAACAAATTCCTTGGCAACTTTTACAGTGTATTGCGATTATTCAACTTTATCTCGAAGAACGTTGGATTGAACCGATACAACCGATTAAATATCCTTTAAGTTTGCTATATCATCAGACAATGAGTATTTTGGCAGCAACAGGAGAAATCACACCTGCGGCTTTAGCTAAACAGATTTTAAATCTATCACCCTTTGCGGCTATCTCTTCCGCAGAATATAAGTTATTATTACGCTATTTAATTGATATAGACCACATTCATAAAACAGAACAAGGTAAATTAATCATTGGTTTGGCTGGAGAAAAGATAGTCGGAAAATTTCAGTTTTATGCGGTGTTTGCTGATACTCAAGAATATGCCGTCAAGCAAGGTACAACCGAAATTGGCAGTATTGCCATACCGTCGCCTGTGGGGAATCAATTCGCCTTAGCAGGTAGAACTTGGGAAGTTTTAGAAGTTGACTTTAAAAAAAAGGTAATTTTGGTGAAGCAAGTAGCGGGTAAAGCTACTATTTATTGGCGGGGTGGTAGTGGTAGTATTCACACCAGAGTTTTGCAAAGAATGCGGCAAGTATTACTAGAAGATGCAGAATATAGCTATTTACAAAAGAATGCTCAAGAACGTTTAAAATTAGTTCGGCAGGTGATCCGAAAGGCTGGATTAGATCAACAAAATATTTTCCAATTAGAACCAGGTAAATGCTGCATCTTTCCTTGGATGGGTACAGTGGCTTACCGGACTTTGCAAAGGTTGCTTAATTCTTGTTGTCGAGAATCGTTAGAAATTAATAGTATTGGTGGGGTAAATCCCTATTATTTGACAATCAAATTAGGTAAAGATAAATTTAAACATCTGCAACCAGAACTTGTTTCATTGTGTGAACAAAGAATTACCGCAGAGGATTTAGTCAGTTCCGCAGAAGCCCCAGAACTGCAAAAATATGATCAATTTATTCCCCATCCCCTGTTAAGAAAAGCGTATACAGAAGATTACTTAGATATTATAGAAGTTAAGCAGCAAATTTTACTGTGGTAGGTAATTAAAATCATGTCTATTGCTCCTTGGCGAAGTGCGATCGCTCGTGCGCTTCATCGTAATCGTAGCCTAGTTTACGCCCGTTATCTACAACTAGCAACCGTCGGGGAAAACAATCGTCCAGCTAATCGTACTGTTGTTTTTCGGGGCTTTCTGGAAGATACCAATCAGCTAAAATTTATTACTGATGCCCGAAGTGACAAAGTTGACCAAATACAAAAACAACCTTGGGCAGAAATTTGTTGGTATTTCCCCAACACGCGAGAACAATTTAGGCTTTCTGGTTGCTTAAGTTTAATAGATGATTCTCACCCGATCCTCCAACCAGCCCGGAGCAAAATTTGGCAAGAATTAAGCGATGCAGCGCGTTTACAATTTGCTTGGCCTCATCCTGGTAAACCCAGAGTAGATAAACCAGAAGCCTTTGAACCATCACCACCTAATCCCGCCCAGCCGATGCCCAATTTTTGCCTACTACTACTCGAACCTGAACAAGTAGACCATTTAGAATTGCGGGGTGAACCACAAAATCGCCGAATTTACTACCGCAATGAGCAACAAGAGTGGTCTACCCAAGAAATTAATCCTTAACAGTCACCCTTGTAGAGACGCGATTCATCGCGTCTAAATCCTAAATCCCCGCACCATCAAGAAATTGCTGAATGGCTTTATCTCTGAGGCTACACAAAGGAGCTTCCTTTAATAACTCACTTTCGGGAGAAACTACAGAAACTGCCAAAACATGAGTTTTTGGTGAAGTTTGATTGTTTTGGAGATTTTGGACTTGTTGTTCTAACGATTCAATTCGATCAACTAAGGCACGAATTACTTCAGCTTCCGAATCTGGCAAATTGTTGTGTTCGAGGGGAGCAACTCGCGCACCAGAACGATAAACAATCCGACCGGGTACGCCGACCACTGTGCAATCAGTAGGCACATCCCTGAGAACAACTGACCCTGCACCAATGCGGACATTATTGCCTATGTGAATATTGCCCAGCACCTTTGCACCTGCTCCAACTACAACATTTTCCCCGACAGTGGGATGGCGCTTGCCGGTTTGTTTACCAGTTCCCCCAAGGGTGACACCTTGATAAATGAGGCTATAATCCCCCACTATCGCCGTTTCACCAATTACCACGCCCATACCGTGGTCAATAAACACACCCAGCCCAATTGTTGCGCCTGGATGGATTTCGATTCCCGTTAAAAACCTTGCTGTGTGAGAAATTAAGCGAGGCAAAAAGGGAAGCCCAATATGATAGAGCCAGTGAGCCAGCCGATGGAATAGCAGGGCTTGCAAACCTGGGTAACAAAACAAGACCTCTAACCAGTTACGGGCAGCCGGGTCACGTTCAAATATGATGCGAAAATCAGCACGTAGTCTAGATAGCACGAGATAGTACCCTCGGAAAGCAAAACGAGCTACTTTCCCATAATATCGTTCCTCGTGTCAACTCTCAAATTCAGGTAAGTGCGGGTTTACTAATATCCCCGTTAATCATGAATCATATCTATGAACCCGCCCCTACTTGCTGCACTTTTAGAGTATAGTTACGCCTCAAGCCAGGATTAAAAGTACCTACCCAAATTTTATAAGTACCACTTTTAAAGTCTTTGTCGTCAAAGCTGGCATCTTTGTTTGTGCCAGTGTCATCGCCGCAGCGAATTGTTTTGTCGTCTGGGCCTTGGATGAGTAAGGTGGTATCATACCCGCCACTGTTGACTAGTATCTTGAGGCGATCAAAATCTTTTTCCAATTTCAGAATGTGATCTGGTTGGGGGTCAGCAAAACCGATGCAAGGATTTCTATAGCGATCGCGTCTGCTAATCTCAGACAGGGAGTAAGAACCACCTGTGTGACCAGTCACTATTCCTTCTGCTGGCTCAAATCCCGGTGAGAGACTGAATTTACCAAAATGTGATGTTTCTGCTATGGCTGGTGTAGCTATGATGGCGGCAATAATTGCTACCATCCAGCTACCTCGAAAATGATGCCGGGGGCGACGGTATTTCATATAGTAGCCCTCCAACAGGCTTTTATATCGATGATATATACAACATTTTCTCGTGCCACAATTCCAGATAACTTTTTAGACAATTGGCAAATTTCACAGTAGGGATCAAAGAAAAAATGTCACAAAACGTTTTGTTTTTTTACCCTCTGGAAAAATTCATTAGTCTAGGAATCGGAATAATACTCCGCCTTTGAGCAATCCTTTTTCACTACCGTAACTGCTGATAGTGAGCGATCGCAGGTTTTGAAAAAATGGTTTCCCGACGACTTCCACTAACTGCAAAATCGGCAACTGACGCTCTAACAGAGTTTGGCTTTTTGTCCAATCGAGATAGACATACCCCTGATTGGGTTGGGGAATCGCAGCAAGGCTATCTTGGAAACTACTATCACTCGTCAAAGAACCGTTCTCAACGGTGATAACTTCGTTCAAAGTTTCCAAATTCGAGGCAAAAATTTCATAATTTCCGAGAGTTGTGTGTACTCCCTGGACTTTAGCCTCAATAGCAAATGCTGGGCGTTTTTGAGTATCGGTTTGTTGTGTTGCAGCAGTTAACTCTGTCCAAGCAAAGATTTTTTGTTGATTTAAGTTGAAAGAACTAATACTGAGTCCACTGGATGAGGCGATCGCATCTAAACGAGAAATTCCTTCTGGGACATCCGCTAATTTTTCGACCACAAACACCCAATCAGCAGCGCTTTCTCCAGCATGGGGTAAAACAGCTAAAGCATATTCTCCTTTTACCCAACTAAAGATATCCTCTGCCAAGTTTATCCCCTGGCTGTTCTCAACTTCTGCCAAAGGTTTTACCAAGCTGGAAATTGCATCAGTCCCAGAACCAGAGAGAGCCGTTTTCACTTGTGTCCAGAGTTGGGCTAAATCACTATTACCCAAATTTTCTAAATCAGAACTAGAAATCACTAAACCTGACGCATCTGGTATATATTCTAACGCTTTTACAGTCTGAGAAACTGGTGCAGAAGCAGGCATAATTTCCGAGTCAGTCAAAAAGCTAGTTTCTGCTAGCAGTCCCTTGGAGTTCAAAGACAAAGAAATAATTTGGCTATGGAAGGTTGGATCTGGTAATTCTAAACCTTGCCATGCTGCCACGGCGGGAAGATTGAGAAAAGCCGTAGCTAGGGACGCTTTAGGCAGTTGTTGAGCGGCTTTTTGGTATTGGGACGAACTGGACAAATTTAGATCAGGAGCCTGGACGTTATTAATTGCGTCTCGTAGCACCGACAGATCATTGGCAAATAAAACAAAGCCATCCACAACTGCACCAGCTTGGGAATTGTCAGATATCAGCTTTACGCCCTCATATTGTTCAACAGCCAAATTTGCACCAGCCAATACCCTGCGAGAAAATAGCACATCTAAAAACTCGCGGCTTTTCTCTGGTTTCTCGGTTGCTAGTGCCATGAGATACCCTGGCTGCTTTCCGTTCTCTGGATCGCGATCAATATCCACAGTAGTAACGGAGAGGGTAATTTCATTTCCTAGCCAGGGTTGAATATCTTGTTTATAATCTATGCCACTCTTAGCCAATAAACTGGTTTTGAGTTGAGATAATTCCCCTTGACGCTCCAACGACTTTAATTTTTCAGGATTCGTCAGCAATGAAACTGTCACCGGAGCCAGTTTTGACACGAAGATAGCAGCATTGGGCTGTGAGGTAGAGGTGAGGAGGTTAACCGGAGTCTTGGCGAAAAACCAGTAAACACCTGCGGCGAGGATTAGTAGTGCAATCGCACCAGCCACTAAGAAACCAAACGATGAGCGTTGACTATTGACATTAGACATATTAAACCAGAGATAAATTTTATCTAGTGATTGGATCTCAAAGCCCATCGGCGGCGAAATGCTGAATGGGTAAAGGAAAATGACTCATGACTACTCCCTTGGGAATAGATGCTGATGCTAGGAGACAGATTTTCTGTCACCATAAAGGATATAAGGTTATTTACAAAAATCTCATGACAGGGAATCCTTCTGGTCAAATCATTACTCAGATTAGTGTAGAGGAACTGGCGCAACGTCTGTCTTCTGGTGATGCAAGTATTCAGTTAGTAGATGTGCGCGAACCTCAAGAACTGGCAGCCGCGAAAATTGAAGGCTTTGTCAACCTTCCTCTGAGCGAATTTGTGGAATGGGGCGATCAAGTCCCCACCATGTTCAATCCCCAAGCTGAAACCCTTGTATTATGTCACCACGGTATTCGCTCTGCCCAGATGTGCCAGTGGCTGATGGTTCAAGGGTTTACAAATGTTAAAAATATTACAGGTGGCATTGATGCCTATTCTCTATCAGTTGATGATTCAATTCCCCAATATTAGTTGATCATCCCCTGAAAGATAGCATTGCTGAAGATGCGGCTGATTCTGACATCCGAGCAATGCTATTCTTAACACAGTACTGTCTCAGTTGAGGATCTAATAAACAAAACTCGCGACTCTTAGCAGCATTCGGATTTTACCCATCCTGCATATATACAAACCCGCCTAGAAATAAGTACTTTTAAATACAGCTTTATCCTGTAAAAGCTGCGAAAATACTGGAAAAGGAAGATTCGGCTGATGACAGTGAAATTTGTCAAAATAGCCATCTCGAAACTTGACTATTAATGATTACGTCACAAATAAATATTTTGCTAACTTAATTAACTATTCTTCATATCCCCAATTTTTGCCAAGTTTAATTAAAATTTGCCTTCAGCAAAACATACCCTATGGAAGTCCAGTTAACGAATCGACAACAGCATATACTTTGGGCAACAGTACGCCACTATATCGCTACGGCAGAGCCTGTAGGTTCAAAAGCTTTAGTTGATGAGTATAACCTGGGTGTAAGTTCAGCCACAATTCGGAATGTGATGGGTGTATTAGAAAAATCTGGTTTACTTTACCAGCCACACACCTCTGCTGGACGAATACCTTCAGACTCAGGTTATCGCATTTATGTTGACAAGTTAATGACACCTTCTCTGCGAGATGTGACGCGAACGGATATTTTAGCCAAAGAGGTAGAACTGGCGTTGCACAATCGCCTCCATTGGGAAGATTGGAGTTTGGAAGCCGTACTACAAGGTGCAGCGCAAATTTTAGCCACCGTCAGTGGTTGCATTAGCTTAATTACGATGCCGCAAACCACGACGGCAATTTTGCGACATCTGCAATTGGTGCAAATTGAAGCCAACAAGATTATGCTAATTGTGGTCACAGATGCTTATGAGACCCATTCCAAGCTGATGAATTTGTCACCAACGGAGGAAGACGCAAAACTTGATCCAGAGGGCATAGATCATGAGTTGCAAATTGTCTCTAATTTTTTGAATACCCACTTGCGGGGGCGCAGTTTATTGGAATTAGCTAACTTGGACTGGAGTGAGTTAGATCAGGAGTTCCAACGTTATGGCGAATTCTTGAAAGGTTCAGTCGCAGAATTAACTCGTCGCAATCTCACACCAACTACAACCCAAATTATGGTGCGGGGGGTAGCAGAAGTTTTGCGTCAGCCAGAGTTTTCGCAATTACAGCAAGCACAGACGATTATCCACCTGCTGGAAGAAGAACAAGACCAATTGTGGCGCTTAATCTTTGAAGAACCCGAAGGCGAAGAGGTGGGTAAGTCTAGGGTAACGGTTCGCATTGGTACAGAAAACCTCCTAGAACCGATACGCACCTGCACCTTAATTACTTCTACATATCGCCGGGGTTTGCTACCTGTAGGAAGTGTAGGAGTTTTGGGGCCGACACGCCTTGATTATGAAAGTGCGATCGCAGTTGTAGCAGCTGCGGCTGATTACCTCTCAGAAGCTTTTAGTTAATTTATTTAAATCATGCTCAGAAAAATTTTCTTTGGGTTGCTATGGCTGGGATTTCTTACCTATGCTTTTCTCCTTGCTCCCCCGGATCAACCTGATACATTCGAGTTAATTAAAAATCTTTCCGTTGGCCAATGGCAAGGTATTAACCCCTTAGTCATCGCATTATTCAACCTTATGGGCATTTGGCCTGTAATTTACAGTGCAGTATTGTTTATTGATGGTAGAGGGCAAAAAATACCTGCTTGGTCATTTGCTACGGCTTCGTTTGCCGTTGGTGCTTTTGCTTTATTGCCTTATTTAGCTCTTCGGGAACCAAATCAGGAGTTTTTGGGTAAAAAAAATCTCTGGCTAAAATTGCTAGATTCTCGTTTGACTGGTTTGATTTTGACTATAGGCGCAGCGATTCTAGTCCGCTATGCTTTACAAGGAGATTGGGCAAACTTTGTACAGCAATGGCAAACCAACCGCTTCATCCATGTGATGAGTTTAGACTTCTGCCTACTTTCGCTATTATTTCCCGCATTATTGGGAGATGATCTGGCACGTCGGGGTGTGAAAAATTCGCAATTCTTTTGGTTAATAGCGTTAATTCCCCTATTCGGCCCGTTGATTTATTTATGTGTGCGTCCACAGTTACCAGAAGCAGAAGTAGAAACAGTATCCAGTCAGCAACAATCAGCAACTAACTAATTGAACTCTTGACGGTGCGTTGCGCTGGGCGACAACACACCCTACTGTTAAACCTTGTCCATCATGAAAAATGGAGTTTTTGTCATTGCGACGTAAGGAAGCAATCTCACCATCTTGACTAAGAACTACAGTTCTCAAAGTAGACAAGGTTTAGTTAAACCAACAATAAAAATTACTGTTTAGAGATTTGATAAATTTCAGGTAACTGCCACCAAGGAACATGGGGGTATTCATGATGTTCATAATGGTAACCAAAGTGGTAACAAGTTATGAATGACCACCAAATGGGACGGCTGATAGTGTGGGAACGATGGGGGTCTTTATAGCCTTCTACAGGTTCACGATGAGGGAGAAAAGTTCCAAAATAAAATAATTGTAAGGAACTTAAAAGTGAGGGAATTACCCAAAAATAATTAAGATTATCATCTGGAAGATGCCAAATATATTTTACCCCGTTATAAATAATCATTAATGTGATAATTTGTCGCCAACTCCAGTAACCCTTCATAAAATAAAGATACCAAGCTAAAAAGTTTTTATGCTTGCCGTTGTGAAAGTCTGGGTCTGCCTCACTGGCGGGATTACGGTGATGTACCCAATGCTTTTTTAAAAGTTTGGGATAGGATAAAAGACCATAAAGAGATAGGCATAATGAGCCAATGAAATGGTTGATTTGGGGATGTTTGGGAAAAACGACCCCATGCATGGCATCATGAGCGGTAATAAATAATCCTGTATATAAAAATGTTTGCCAAAATATGAGCGGCAACAACATCCAAAATTTAAATTGGGATATATCAATATAAAGTAACAAACCCAGGCTAATAGCCCATACACTAATAATGGCGATCGCCATAAAAATGCCCCTAAAAAGGGATTTACTTTTCACTGCTGGGGTGGTATCGATTTTTATTTGAGGTAATGGTGGTTGTTCTAACTGGATCACGCTTTTACTCCGCGTAGCTTTTAGGTGAAAATTCTCAAAATATAGTTATGGAAAAGCACTCAGCATTAGCCAGAAACCAATTTTAGTGGTAAGCGTTTTGCACTAGGCAGTGCCAATAATCCCAAACTGTGTACAAATATTAAGTTAACTTAACTATTATTACACATATCATCGCCATACCAAAAACTGTTTTCAGTGAAAGAGAATGGTAAAGACACTGTTTGCTTTAGTATCCGCAGCACCCAGTATTTTCTCGTGTGTATGTTCTTAACAGTAGCAATCTACAACTCAGAAGGTCAGTATTAGGAACCGAAATTGATTACTTCCCGTACCACACTGTAGCCGTTGAGATCCCACAGTAGGTAAGCGACAAAACCAATCATCGCCAAGCGTCCGTTCCAAAGTTCAGATTGAGGCGTAAACCCAAGTTTCAAGGCGTTACGGTCTTTGCGGTTATAAGCGGTTTCAGTAGTATCAGTAGGATAAGGTCCCATTATCAATTTTCCAGAAAGAATAAGATTACCTTTTTCATAGTATTTACCTGCCCATTTAGTGCTATCTGTCTCTAGTGCCAAAGTATAAACAAGTCTAAAGGGTGAATTTCTCTGTTTGTGAGTAATACTCTTAAGAATTAAAAATGCCAGGATGTTGGTATTTTGAAGACACCAGGAAATTCTTTTGCACAAATTAGTTATAAGTGCAATAACTGGCGTGGCAAAAAAACAAGTTTTCAGATGTCATTAAAAATCTAACGAAAGTTAGAAGGTTTCGTGAGTGTTGTTATCCAAACTAATAGATATACACTAATATTTTAAAATTTTAGAGTATGGCTCCTACAGTATTAATTACAGGTGCATCTCAAGGCATCGGCAAAGCAACGGCTCTGTTATTTGCCCGCAAAGGTTATAATCTCGTTCTTGCAGCTCGTCATGCTGACACATTAGCCGCCACAGCCCAAGAGATAGAAAGCCTTGGTCATCCCGCCCCATTAACTATTACTTGCGATGTCAAAGATCCATCTCAGGTAGATATATTAGTGCAGACGGCATTAGAAAATTATGCTGATATCGATGTGTTGGTAAATAATGCCGGGATATTTGCATCAGGGCCAGTAGAACAATTTTCTCTCCATGATTGGCACGAAGTTATAGACACTAACCTTTGGGGATATATTCATACTATTCATGCCCTTCTGCCTCATTTTCTCCAACGGGGAAGCGGAACCATAGTTAATGTCAGTTCTATCGGGGGTAAAGTACCTACAGCATACATGGTTCCCTACTGTACGAGTAAGTTTGCAGTGACAGGGTTAACGGAAACATTGCAAGCGGAATTACAACCAAAGGGGATTCAAGTTTGTGGGATTTATCCGAATTTAATTAAGAGTAGTTTTATGGAACGGGCAGTTTTTCGAGGTGAGGATGAAGAAGAAATCCAAACTCGAAGGGAACAGCTTGATAATGTCCTGAAAACGCCTGTAATAGAGAAGCCGGAAGATGTGGCGAATGCTATTTGGGATGCAGTCAAGCATGAAAAGTCAGATGTGATGGTTGGTTCTGCTAATGTGTCTCAGGGTTTATATCGATTGTTTCCTGGTGTGATGAAGTGGGTTTCTCGGCAAACTTTGAAAAATCAAGATAATTAACCAATACCTTTTAACTATAAGTATGTAAGCAAAATTAAAGACAATTTTCCATATTTATGCTATCAGCGATCGCTCTTCATAGCTTTTCCCTCAAGAATGTTGGATTATGGGGAGTAGGCTAAGTTGCATGGGAATAAGTATCTTATCGTATTCTGTATAATAATATAGTCATTTACCAATAGTTTAAATACTTAGCTTTAAGTATTTATCAATAGTTTCTTCATGTTTCAATATGTGGTTCTACATATTTTTGTATTGCCCCATATTCAGTTGCTAGGCACTCTCCCCTACTCAAGACTTATGGGGATAGAATAACTATGGTAATTATTGTGGTATTTACTGAAATACTCTATAGAGTGTATTTATTTTCTTCAATAGTAATCATGGTAAATTTACCATTTAAACTTTTGCTATTGCGTTTAAATGTGTTTATAATTGCAATTGATACATAATTTGCTAAGTAGATAGGCACAAATAAACCTAACTATATAACAAAATGTAAATCCTCCAAAACCCTCGCGTTCGCGGAGCGTGACCGCTTCGGTCTTATGCTTCACTCCGCTTTGCTCCGTTCGCAATGACATAGTTATAAATTTTCTCGCCCACTTACTTACATCAAAATAAAGAAAAATTAACTATTGGAGGTACAGAAGCATATCGCTTATCGTTTTAACTGATAAAAACATAGATTATCTTATCAATTGCTTCAAATATAAAAATTAACTTACAGCAGGTTGTAGGTATACGAGGTACAACAGCAATAGTGAAAATATTGTGGGGTGGGCATCCTGCCCGCCCTTGTGTACCTCACCAAAATGAAATGTGCTGTATATCAGTTAACACTTTTATGGATTCTGATAATTCAAGAGCATTGGCAACCATTTATAAAATTCACAACTCTTTTGAATTACGGCGAAAAAATTAATACTTGCTCAAAATTAATTATTCTGCAAATTATAGGTTTATGACTATTTAATTTTCAATAAAATGCTTTAAATTTTCAGCAAAAAACTAAGTCTAATTAAGTGAAAATTGTAATAAAATGGATAATTATTTGTATGAGTGAACCTATTTCTTTGACGCTAGATAATTGGCGGAACGTTGCGATTATCGCAGGAACAATTATTACCTTGCTAACCTTGATTAAGGGCGTTTATGAATACACACGCCAGGTAGCGCAAAAACGAAGTGAGCAGTACGCGGAAATGCGAAAGCGGTTTAGAGAGAGTAAAACTTTTCCAAATTTACTTGGCTTGCTTGAGGAAAATGACCCTAAACTAGCTAAACTTCCTTGGTCGGAAAAGGTTGAGCTACTAGGGTTCTATGAGGATGTTGCTTTAATGATATATTCAGGCATAATGAAACGTCATGTTGCTTTCTATATGTTTGCATATTATGCTCTCCGTTGTTGGGACAGCGAATACTTTTGGCATGATGTTGATCGGAACAGCGTTTATTGGTCACTCTTCCGACATTTTGTCAAAGATATGAAGGCAATTGAAGACTCTTTTGTCTTCCGCATCAAAAATTACCGTTTGTAGGGGCATGGAATCATTGAAAAAGAAAACCGGGTTAAGCGTAAAATTTTTATTGAGTAAGGATTCTTTCTTTTAATTGCAAGTCCCTTATCGTGACTCACACTCGCGTTTTGTGACATGGTGACGATAGCGAAACATGGCTTCTAATTGCGCTTGTATGAGCCAACCACTGATAAATTCCACTGTACCACCACCGGGCATAGAGAAGGAAATAGCATCAGTTAACTTGGTTTTACCATTTTCTGGGGCGAATTCATGTCGATGTACCCAAGATTCAAAAGGGCCAGATATCTGTTCATCGATAAACAGACGATTTTTTTCACATTCGGTGTGTCGCGCTAACCAAGTTAAAGGTAATGGTCCTAAAAACAAACGAAATTCAGTGACAGCGCCCGCTTCTAACCCGCCTTCACGACGGACTACTTGCACAGGTTGCCAAGGTGGGTTGAGTAGTTGCAAAATATCTGGTCTTTCGTGGAATTTCCACACTACTTCGAGTGGCGCATTAATGACTGAGGAATGTTGAAATTGCAGCATGGAAAGAAAAAACGTAAATTTAGCTTTCGCAGTCAGTTGAAATCTCTATCTCTAGGGTATCTTCATCAACCGATACATACAAAATATTCGGGTTACAGCAAACTTGACAGTCTTCTACATAAGATTGTTGTGACCCTGCACTCAAATCGATAAAAGTTAAGTTTGGTTCACCGCAATAAGCGCAGTAGTACTCAGCAGTATTTTGCATTTAATGGCTGTAGTTCTTTGGGGGTTGAGTTGAAATGACTGGTAGCTTCCGCTAAGTGCTTCAGTAGTGTAGACTGTGGCAGTGGCCCTTGCAAGTGATTCCAAGGTAAGACTTGCTCTGTTGACCAGTTGCTATGAACGTAATACTCTAAATCGGGTATTTGCCCTTTGAGTTGTTTGAAAGCCCGTTTGTAGCTACCTAAAGAATCGCCGAACTCACGGGTTAATACTAGAAGTTGGGACAGTCGGCGATCGCCTCTGGATATCAAAGCCTGTATAATTGACCAATTATAGCTTTCTGGGCGAAATTCTATCCCCTGGGGTTTTAGCTGTTTTTGCAGCAGTTGTAGCCGCTTTTCAGCTTGGCGATTTACCCCAAACCATTGAAATGGCGTGTGTGCCTTGGGAACAAATGTACTACATCCAAAGGTTAACCGCAATCCTGGGGCAGCTTTTTTAATATTCCGCATCATTGCCACAGTTTGCTCTAAATCTTCTGGTTCTTCACCGGGGATACCTGCCATACCGTAAAGTTTCAAGCCTTTTAATCCTCCAGCCTTGGCATTGATGGCAGCTTGGATGATTTCATCATTATGCAGCTTTTTGTTGACGATTTGGCGGACTTTTTCAGAACCACTCTCGACTGCAATTGTAAGCGATCGCGTGTCTCGTTTCGCTAAAGTTTCGGCAAGCTGCACAGTTACCGTATTGGTTCGCACTGAGGCAATACTCAAACGGACATCATCATATTTTGGCTGACTGATATAATCTAACAAAGCCTCAAACTCTGGGTGTTGAGTCACAGAAGCCCCCAATAACCCCAAGCGGTTTGTCACTGCTAACCCTTTTTCAATAGCCGGAATTAACGACTCTTCCAGGCTGGCTGTTCTAAAAGGTAAAGTCAGATAACTCGCCATACAAAAGCGGCACATTTCGGGACAACTCCGCACCACTTCCACCATATATATATTTTCCCATGCGGCTTTTTCTGTGACCACAGTAGATGTAGATAAAGTATTCCCTCGGTAAGTCTGCTTCTGCACCACTGGGGGAACTTCTGGGAAAATTGGTTTGATTGACTTTAATTCACCATCTTTTGCGTGATATTCCACCGCATACAAACTAGGAACGTAAATTCCTGGTACTTGCGCCAAAGTTTTTAGTTGAATTTCTCTAGAAGCGTTTCTGACTTCTTTGTACGTCTCAATAAAATTAGGCAGCAGATTTTCCCCATCACCGAGTAAAATGACATCAAAAAAGTCGGCAAAAGGTTCAGGGTTAGCAGTGAGAACAGGGCCACCGCCAAAAATTATCGGATGGGAATCATTACGGGAAGTAGCCCGGATGGGAATATCTAAAGATTCCAGTAAATTTAAAATATTCACATAATCGAGTTCCCAGGAGATGGAAAATCCTACAATTTCCGGGTTTCTCGGTAGTTGTTCTTGAATATCGGTAAATAAGCGACTCACCTGCACATCTTCACGCATGGTTAAAGTTGCCCACACCACCTGATAGCCGAGGCTGGTAATACCCACTGTGTACTCGTTGGGAAAGGCGAAAATTAGCGGGATAGCATCGTTGTTGGGGGTTGTGGGGGTAAATAAGAGGCGTTCAGAGGCAAATAGAGATGATGTCACAGGTATTTATTAGGAGCAAGTTTATCTATATCTAATTTTAAGCCATAGAATGATGAGGTTGAAAAATAAGGTGAAGCTGTTAGCCAGAATAATCGGTAAGGATTTTAGATAAATTCCATATATTAACCATAAGGAAAGACCACTTATAAATGTAATTAGCATTAGGTAAGACACGTCTTTTGCTGATTTGCTTTGCCATGTTTTCCACATTTGGGGCAAGAAGGCGCTGGTTGTTAATGTGGCAGCACATAATCCTAATATTGTGATAAATTCCATGTTTAAGGGTATATCTTAAATGGTGATGTGTAGCAATTATATCTGAGTTTTTAAAATTAGTTTTTAAACGAACCGCCAAGTCGCCAAGAGCGCCAAGGTAAAGAGAAATATGTTTACAATATAATGTTTTCTAAATGCGTTAACCATTTATCAAAATGCTGACATTGTTGACGAATTATATCTAATCCTATATCTATGGCAATTAGAGATCCATGTAATGGTTTATTATAGCTAGGACAACAACTAATAATTCTTTTAGATGGTGCTGTCATCGGACTTTCATTGATATGTTCAGGTGAAGCAAATGTGTCACGCTCACGCTGTAGCTGGTCTACTATGCTTTGATCAAACCATCCCTTAAAAGCATTGGGATTACTGTACAATAGTCCCTCAAACTCATGTACTAATAAATTGGGGATAAAATTTTTGTGTCCAATATCTGCACTCATGGACTGTTCAAGATATTCAGCTTTCTTAAATGGGTCATTCGTATTTGGCAGAGAATTTTTTCCAGGAAAGTCTTTTGGCAATGCATATAAATCAAACATTGTCGTGACGAATGCCGAACTATCCTCAAGGCATTTTCGATGCAATTGCGGTTTTATTTTTTCATAGCTGACTATACCACCTTTACCTTTTGAGCTAGTTCGCACCAGGATGGGAGTGAGATAAATATTCTGTCGCTGAAAATGCTCATAAAGCAATTCTCTCACAAAGGTTTCTTCTGTCTGTCCTTCCACAAAAATATTGACTCGCATCATCGTGAAGGTCTACCTCCCAGGATGTTCTTTTTCCACAATTCTCCTAAGCTGTAGTCTTCTAACCACTCATCTAAATCATCTGCCTTTAATCTGCGAAGTAATGATTTCCCATCTTCTCTATCTACAACAATTACATCTTTAGCATCAAATTCATTTAATAGTTCAACTGATTGAGTGGAAACAATAACTTGTTTTTCTCTGGAAATTGCACGCATCAAGGATGCCAATACAGTAATTGCATAAGGGTGAAGACCTAACTCTGGTTCATCAACTAATATAGTTTCTGGTTGTAGAGAACTCGGTTGTAAAAATACAGTTGCTAAACAGATAAAACGCAGTGTTCCATCAGAAAAAAGATGAGCTTTGAAGGGAATATCTTGACCTTGTTCAAACCATTCTAGTTCTATTTTCTCTTTATTTTGTGGAGAAGGTCGTAAATTAAAATTACCAAAAAAAGGAGCGGCGAGTCTAATTGTTTTAATAATTTGTTGATAGGAATCCGAATAATTTTGTTTTAATAAATACAAAAAAGCGGCTAGATTACTTCCATCTGGACGCAGGTAAATATTATCATTAATACTATGTGGTTGCTTCACATAAGCCGTGTCACTGGTATCATGGAAATGGTAAACCCGCCATTGTCGCATAGCAGGTAATATGTAGTCATCAATTTGAGTTTTATTACCCTGGAAAGCTTTAGTTTCAAAATAACCACTGCCGATTTTACGCCTACCGCCCATGTTCCACCAAAAAGACTCTTGGGAAAACATGAGACGATTATCTTTAGTTGGTTCAAAGGTGGCAAAATATCCGTTGTTGCCAAAGTAAAGCTCAATTTCTAGTTGTTTGGTTTTTTTTCGACCAAAATGCAAGATTGTATCTGGCCCACCTTGCCGACTTACAAAAAGTTGCAACTGTTCATCAAGTATCTGTTGCACCATGCGGAAAAAGCCGATAAAGTTAGATTTACCAGCACCATTACAGCCAATGAGTATGTTGAGTTGAGAAAGCTGGATGTCACATTCGGCGATGGATTTAAAACCCTTTAAAATAATTCTTGATAGTTGCTTTTCACTGCTCAAATTTGTCATGGAACAGTCTCCTAATTTTGCTGTAGAGATGCTTCTAGTTAAACTAAGAAACTGGGGTCAAGAATTTGCTCAATTGTAAACGGACATTCAGTCGGAAAAGTTTCTCCTGATATTTGAGTTTCTTTCGCTGCGTCTCGACAAGCACGACGGTAGTATTTTTCTCTCCACACTGGGTCTTGAAGATAACGCTGCAAACTGGGTGTATCTTCTAAGCAATCTTGAATTTGATTTCGGCAATTATAAAGGGTGTTATCCCAGCTTTTGGTTCGGCGTTCTGGCTGATACTGGCATTTGAGTAAGTGCATTAACAGCACCTGTAAATAGCTGCCGAGTTCTTTCTGTTCGCTGCGCCCCAAAGCCTCTATTTCCTCTACCAAATTTTCAATGTCTAACTCAGCCCAATGTCCGTTTTTCAACAACTCGGCTTGTTGTTGCGTCCACAGCAGAAAGTCTTGTTCATAACCAGTTTCTTTACTCATCCTCAAATTACGAATTACAATACCTGACACTGCCCATGATTACGTAATAAATGGTCACATAATACTAATGCTACCATTGCTTCAACCATTGGTACTGCACGAGGTAATACGCAAGGATCATGTCTACCTTTGGCTGCTAATACTGTTTCTTCCCCGGCTTGAGTAACCGTTTTTTGCTCTTTTCTAATGGTGGCTGTGGGTTTAAATGCAACTCTTAAAACAATATTTTCACCGTTTGAAATTCCTCCTTGAATACCTCCAGAACGGTTGGTAACGGTGCGAGTTTCTCCGTTTTCATCAATATAAAATTCGTCGTTATGTTCAATTCCTGTTAATAGTGTGCCGGCAAAACCTGAACCAATTTCAAAGCCTTTACTAGCTGGAAGAGACATCACACCTTTGGCAATATCTGCTTCTAATTTATCAAATACTGGTTCGCCTAAACCTTTGGGTACGTTCCGGGCGACGCATTCCACTACACCGCCGATGGAATTACCTTCTCTACCTATTTGTTCTATTAATTCAATCATGCGATCGCAACATTCGGCATCGGGACAGCGTACAATGTTGCTTTCGACTTGTTCTAAGGTGACGGTGTTGGGATCTATTACGCCTTCTAAGTCCTTAATTCTTTTGACGTAACCGATGATTTCAATATTAGCAACTTGACGGAGAATTTTTTTAGCGATCGCACCAGCTGCAACTCTACCTATTGTCTCACGGGCTGAGGATCTGCCGCCACCTTGCCAATTACGAATCCCATATTTTGCATCATAAGTTGCATCGGCGTGGGATGGGCGATAGGTTTGTGCCATTTCGTCGTAGTCTTGGGGACGGGTGTCTTTGTTCCGCACCATAATGGCGATAGGTGTTCCCAAGGTTTTACCTGCAAATACTCCAGAGAGGATTTCGCAAGTGTCTGCTTCTTTGCGGGGTGTGGTGATTTTACTTTGTCCCGGTCGTCTTCTGTCTAGTTCTAGTTGAATTTCTTCGGCTGTAATTTCTAATTGGGGAGGACAGCCATCAATTATAACTCCCACTCCGCCGCCGTGGGACTCGCCAAATGTTGTGATGCGAAATAGATGTCCGAATGTGTTACCCATGATTTTGAGGAAAAAATGTGAGACTTTTGTATTGTACCGAATGTTATCACGTTATAAAATGATAAGTTTTTCGGTTTTGAGGACGTTAGCGTAGCTTGCGCGTAGCGCATACCGCCAAGTCGCCAAGTACGCCAAGGGGAGAGAGTTTGAGGAATTATTCAAGGTTTAAGTTTGCACTCATTAAGTCTTCTAGGTTTGTGACGAGTTTGGTGCAAATTTGATCTACTGGTAAGTCGTTGGGTTCGAGTCCAAAGGGGTTTTCTATTTGATTGCCAATTTCTTCTACGCCTAGCAAAATAAAACTGATCACTGCGACGATTGGGGCTGTCCACCAATTTAAGTTATATACAAGTTGTAAGGGTAATATGAGGCAATATATTAATAAAACTCGCTTGAGATATATTGTATAGGCTAAGGGGACTGGTGTTGTTAAAATTCGTTCACAACCAATGAATCCTTCTACCATGTTATCTAGTTCGGTGTTCATTGATATTAGTTCAAATATTGTGATCCGATTTTGGTTTTGCTGCTGTTTGAGATAATCGCCAATCCATAAGGCTATTCTTAAGGGTGGACTTTCTACATCTTTGATTTCTAAATATTGTTCTGGTGTAAGTAAGGTTTCTAATTCGCTATTCACGGGTAAGCGTCGTAGTTGTAGTTTTGTGGCGACGGAAAAGGCACTTAATAATTTGACTGCGGCTGTTTTGTTCTCTCCATCAATGGGTTCTTTTTCTAGAATTAATAACCTAATTTTTCTACCTAAGTTTAAACTATTAATAACTATTGTTCCCCAGATTTGCCGACCTTCCCAATATCTACTATATGCTGTATTTGTACGAAATACCATTAATAAGCCTAAGACGAGATTATAGGCTACATTACTAATTACACTACTAAAAACTTGTTGTGGTAAGTCATAGCCGTAGTAGTGAATTACAGATATGATAAATCCTAATCCACTACATAATATTAGTCTGGGAAAAATTGCCGGTACTACGGAACCTTTTATTTGTAAAGCCACTTGCAACCAATTGGGTTTTTCAATAATCATCTAACTTTTTACAAGGATATGAGAAATGAGAAACAAACCGCATTGGCGCTAGCCTCTCCCTTTGGGAGAAGGACGCAAAGGACACAAAGAAGGAAGAAAAGAAGGAATGCAGGCAGATAACTATGGATGAATCTGTGTTAAAACGGTGTAATTATACGGTTTTTTGAGCGTTTTTATCCTAAATCTTGATGTGTAAATGATTGGGCATTTTTTCCAGTATATGCGGCGACAATATGACCGTCACCTGTCATTTGATATTTATAGGTGATTAATCCTTCTAAACCAACTGGGCCACGGGGCGGCATTTGTTGGGTACTTATTCCTACTTCTGCACCAAATCCGTAGCGGAAACCATCAGCAAATCGGGTAGAACAATTGTGAAATACTCCGGCTGCATTTACGAGTCCAAAGAAGGTTTCTACTGCTGCTAAGTCTTCTGTCATTATGGCTTCTGTATGACGGGAACCATATTCGTTAATATGAGCGATCGCCTCTTCTATTGAGTCTACGATTTTAATCGACAAAATAAAATCACTGTATTCTGTTTCCCAGTCTATATCTATGGCTTTGGCAATATTTGGTAATATCTCTAAGGTGCGTTGATCACCTTTTAATTCCACATCAACTATTTGCAAAGATTCGGCAATTTTTGGTAAAAATTCTGCGGCTATTGATTGGTGAATTAATAAAGTTTCAATGGCATTACAAGCAGCAGCATATTGAATTTTAGCGTCTACCGTAACTTTAATAGCCTTGGCAATATCAGCAGCTTTATCTATATATAGATGACAAATTCCTTCGGCGTGTCCTAATACAGGAATCCGCGTATTATCTTGGACAAACTGCACAAAGGAATTAGAACCCCTGGGAATAATTAAATCCACATATTTATCTAAATTTAACAGTTCTAAAGTTTCTTCTCTGGTTGTCAATAACTGTACTGCCTCTGAATTAACAGCAGTCTGAGATAATCCTTGTTTAATGGCTTTAACTATGGCTGCACAAGAACGAATCGCTTCTTTTCCACCTTTGAGAATTACACCATTACCTGATTTTATCGCCAGTGAGACAATTTGAATTGCTGCTTCTGGACGAGCTTCAAAAATAATCCCTAACACACCCAAGGGACAAGTTATGCGCTTGAGAACTAAACCTGTATCCAGTTCGCGGTGAATCTGCACCTGTCCCACTGGATCAGCTAATTTACCCACATCTCGCACACCAGCGATCGCATCTCTTAATTTATGTTCATCTAACTGCAAGCGTTTATACAGTGGTTTGGCAATACCTTCTACAGATGCGGCTTCGCAATCAGCCATATTTGCTTGCAAAATCTCATCCTTAGCTAATTCTAAAGCTTGGGCGATCGCCTCTAAGGCTTGATTTTTCCCTTCAGTGTCCAGAAGTGCCAATTTACTTGCAGCTTGGCGGGTTTGTTGGGCGATCGCAATTAATCCAGATGTATCTTGAATTATAGTCATATCAAAAAACTGAGCTTTTTCCTCATCCTACCAAGCTTAGAATCTGATTAAATCACATCTTTATCTCCCCTCTCCTTGATAAAGAGATGGCCTGGGGGTGAAGTTCTCCATATTATACTTGTTAAGTTTCCGTAATTCTGATGACAAGGGCTGGATCTATTGAGTATTGATGGATAAACTTTGCCAACAATAATATACTATGTCATTGCAATCTGGATTAGATGCCTTTCAACAAGGACGTTATCAGGAAGCGGTGGAAATACTCGAACAATTCAGCCGTAATTGTGTTGACCAAAATTCCTCTGATTATCTTTCAGCGCAGATGTGGCTAATGAAAGCCTATCAAGGTACAGGCGAAATTGAAAAAGCCGCAATCCTCTGTCAAAAGTTAATGGTAAGTGAAAACCCACAGGCTCGTAAATGGGCAGAAAAAGCCCGCCAATCTTTCACTCAACAGTCTAACCCCATGCAAAAAGCTGGACGTGCTGCTACTACTGGTGTCAAATTAGCGATGGGGAGTGTAGGCGGTAATTTAGCTTTAGCTTCTGGTGTCACCATGACCTTGATGTTTGGTATGGTGTTGGTCTTGGGTTTGAGCTTAGTATTGATTTTGGGTAGTGAAAATCCACTGCAAGGGTTATTTTTTGCGATCGCCATTACTTTAATCTTCAATATCGCGGCCTTTTTCCTGTCTCCTTGGTTTATGGACTTAACCCAAGGCTGGCTTTACCAAAGACGCTGGGTAGAGTTAGCAGAAATTGCCAGCCTCAGCCCAGAAACAGCTAAAATTATTCGCCAAATTTGCGAGGATAAAAATCTCAAAACTCCCCGCTTAGGAATTATTGACGACCAAAACCCCACGGCTTTTACTTACGGTTCCTTACCTAATAGCGCTCGCTTAGTAGTCAGTCAGGGACTTTTTACTTATTTAGATGATGATGAAATTGCTACTGTCTATGCCCATGAATTAGGACACGTTGTTCATTGGGATTTTGCGGTGATGACCGTAGCTTCAACCTTAGTGCAGATTTGCTACCTGATTTATATTACAGCCTATAGATTGGGTCGTGGCGGCAATAGCAAAATCAAAGATGCTATGCAAATGGCTGCTTCCCTAGCTTACGTGTTTTATATTGTTGGCACTTATTTATTACTGTACCTTTCCCGTACCAGAGAATACTTTGCTGACCACTTCGCCGCCGAAACTACAGGAAACCCCAATGGATTATCCCGTGCTTTGGTGAAGATTGCCTACGGTATTTTAGAAGAAGGAGAGCGATCGCCTGAACCCAGTCGTTTAGTTGAAGGCACTCGTGCTTTGGGTATTTATGACCATAAAGCCGCAAGTTCCACCGGAACCGCTTACCGAGTTGCATCTGACCCCCAAAAAATTGGGCGCGTTTTTTTGTGGGATATGTTTAATCCTTGGGGCTGGTGGATGGAATTAAATTCTACTCATCCATTGACAGGTAAACGCGTCCGTGCATTGAGTACCTATGCGGAACAGTTAGGTTTACCAATTGAGTTCGACATGGGTAGAGTCATGGGAGAAGGTAAAACTCTGAATAAAGGTAAGCTTTACGGTAACTTCTTCTTAGACATCCTCCTATATGGTGCGGAAACTATTGGTTTCTTCGTAGGCTTGGCAATTGGTTTTATTTTATTATCAAATTCCGCCAATCCAGGTTTAATATTTGGTGCGCCACTCATCGGCTTAGGGTTAGGAATACTCGTCAAAGCCTTTGTGATGTTTCCTAACTACAACCAAGCACCAGCCACTGATGTTCTCACATTAATGTCAGACCCCTATGCTAGTCCTTTACGCGGACAACCCGCAAAACTGGCAGGTTTATTAATTGGTCGTGGCGATGCTGGCTATAAATTTGGTTCTGATCTCAAAATCCAAGACCGTAATGGGATGCTTTATCTACGCTACGCCTCACGCTTTGGCCCCATCGGCAATTTCTTATTTGGGATGAAGCGAGTACAAAGCCTGATTGGTGAACAAGTCGGGGCTGTAGGTTGGTTTCGTCGAGGAATAGCCCCTTGGATGGATTTAATCCAACTTCAGAGTGAACACGGCACTATTGTCAATAGTTACCATCGTTTTTGGTCATTGGTTATGGGTGGTGGGGCAGTTATTCTGGGAGTATTCTTAATTGTATTTTTGAATTCCTAGACTACCATAGCTGAGTGCTGAGTGCTGAGTTTTTATATTGAAACGCAAAGGAACGCTGAGGAAAGCGCAAAGTATCGCCAAGAAATCTCTGCGTACCTCTGCGTTAAACCTTAGCGTCACTCTGCGTTTTTACTTGTCTTTCAATGGCGATAGCGGTGATAGAATTGGTAGCAGGATTTGAAAGCGTTTATTTCTCATCATGGTGAAATGATTGCCACCCCTCAACCTGAAAAAATGAGTATCGACCAATATCTTGCATGGGAACCATTACAAGATTGTCGCTATGAATATGTGAATGGCGAAATTTTCGCTATGACTGGCGGTACAATTCCCCATAATGATATTGCCTTAAATCTCTACAGAGCATTATATCCCCATCTACGCACTAGAGGTTGTCGCATCAACGTTGCCGATGTCAAAGTGCAAGTTAATACACAAAGCCCGTACTTTTATCCTGATGTGGTGATTAGTTGCGACCCCAGAGATTTAAATGCACGCAAATTTATTCAGTATCCCAAAATAATTGTCGAAGTGCTTTCTCCTGGGACAGAAGCTAAAGATAGAGGAGAAAAGTTTGCTTTTTATCGCACTATGCCCAGTTTGCAAGAATATATCATCACTGAATCTGAGAAAATCGGAGTAGAGTTTTATCGTCGAGGAGAAGGCCGAATGTGGCTGTATTCACCTTATACAATTGGTGATAATATCACTATAGAAAATGTAGATTTTAGTTGTGCGATTGATTTGATTTATGAAGGCGTGAGTTGGGAGTTATAAAGATAAATTAGAATAAATTAGGATGACGCTATTGGCTACGATTATTTCAAATTTATTTGATACTATTTTTTCATTCGCTTACTCTTATAAAAATGGCTCTTCAGTACCTGTTATGCTAAATATGTATGTAAATAAGCTTGAAACTATTGCTGGGCAAGAATAACAGGCTTTATTATTAATGTTTGATTCTTGGCACTTAAATTGAGGATGTAACCGCCTGTAAGCCTTGATTTTAAAAGAAAATTCTAGGGTTAAATTAAAATTTCAGCATAAGACCTACCGAAGAACCAAAATTATGCTCATATAGGTAGTTGAAAAAAATTAAATTCGTTGCTATGTAATGTCAAATAATTTTAAATTTTGGCTTCACTTGGGATTATTGGATCTGGGGTAGTAGGCATCTTAACAGTGCTAGAATGTCAAATATGGGCAAATTGTAGCTTCATAATTTTACTACATCTGCTCTGTTTATTCCTACTCTTTTTTTAGCTTTGCTGAGTATAAACATGAATTTGTAGCACGCAGAGGGTAAGAGTTGAGAAGAGTTGATATTCAGCAACGCCCTTTTTTTGTCGCCAGTATTTTAAAGTAAATTTTTGATGGAGAACCTGATGGTTACAGCAACAGTACCAGGACAACAGGTGAAAATCGGACAAACGCAACTGCTGATTAATAATGAATGGGTAGAAAGTGTCAGTGGTCGCAGATTTGCCACAATTAATCCAACTACAGGTGAGGTAATCTGTGAAGTTGCAGAAGCCGATACAGCCGATGTAGACCTTGCAGTACAAGCAGCCCGTAACGCTTTTAATGGCGAATGGCGCAAGATTTCGGCTACCCGTCGCGGTGAATTACTGTATAAATTAGCAGATTTAATTGAGCAAAATACAGATGAGTTGGCGCGGCTGGAAACTTTAGATAACGGTAAGCCATTACAAGATTCTGTGGGTGATTTGGGGTTAGTTGTCGCCTGTTATCGCTACTATGCAGGCTGGGCTGATAAGGTTCAGGGTAAAACTATCCCCATTAACGGGAATTACTTTTGCTATACACGTCATGAACCTGTGGGGGTTGTGGGTCAAATTATTCCGTGGAATTTCCCGCTATTAATGCAAGCTTGGAAATTAGCCCCAGCTTTGGCTACGGGTAACACTGTGGTGATGAAAACTGCTGAACAAACACCTTTATCTGCTTTGCGGGTGGGTGAGTTGATTATTGAGGCTGGTTTTCCCCCTGGTGTGGTGAATCTATTATCAGGATACGGCACTACAGCCGGGGCGGCGATCGCGCGTCACATGGATATTGACAAAGTGGCTTTTACTGGTTCCACGGAAGTTGGACATCTAATTATGGAAGCTGCTGCTAAAAGTAACCTGAAACGGGTAACTTTGGAATTAGGCGGTAAGAGTCCGAATATCGTCTTTGCAGATGCTGATCTGGATGCGGCGATCGCTGGTTCCCATGATGCCTTATTCTTCAATCAAGGTCAGTGCTGTACCGCAGGTTCACGGCTATTTGTGGAAGAAAAATGCTATGACGAATTTGTGGCTAAAAGTGTCACTAAAGCCCAGCAGCGCATTGTGGGAAATCCCTTTGATAGCAACACCCAACAGGGGCCGCAAGTAGACCAAGCCCAATTTGATCGAGTCATGAGTTATATCGATTCGGGAATGCGGGAAGGCGCACAAATGCTATGTGGGGGAAATCAAGTTGGCGATCGCGGTTTCTTTATTGCACCCACAGTTTTTGCTGATGTCCGCGATGATATGCAGATCGCCCAAGAGGAAATCTTTGGCCCTGTGATGAGTATCATCAAATTTAAAGACCTGGATGAAGTGATTCACCGTGCCAATAATACCATGTACGGACTCGCCGCCGCCGTCTGGACTCAGGATATTACCAAAGCACACGCGATCGCCAACAACGTCCGGGCGGGTACAGTGTGGGTAAATTGTTACGACGTATTCGATGCAGCCGCACCCTTTGGCGGATTCAAACAATCTGGGATGGGTCGAGAACTGGGTGAATATGGACTGCAACAATACACCGAAGTCAAGACTGTTACAATAAAACTATAAACTATCACTGCTCTTTGGCAATTTGAGCTTTAGCTTGCTGCCAAAGAGACTCTAACTCATCCAAACTGTAATCAGAAAGGGGGCGATCAACAACCGCCTCCATTTTTTGCAATCTCTGCACAAAGCGCTGATTTGTCCCCTGTAACGCTGCACTAGGGTCAATATTATGCCAACGCGCCAGTTGCATAACTGCAAATAATAAATCTCCTAATTCCGCTTGTTGACGTTCCGGGGTTTCCTCAGCCAAAGCTTGTTGAAATTCGCCCAACTCCTCATGAAACTTCGCCCAAACCCCATCAATATTTTCCCACTCAAAGCCCACACCCGCAGCCTTTTGGGAAATCTTCATCGCCGCCATCAGAGGGGGAAGAGTCCGATAATAACGAGCCAGTTTTGTACTAAATTGATGCTTTTCTGGAACCTCCCCCTTCTCCTGTGCCTTAATCGCCTCCCAATTTTGGCGTACCTGATCCACACCATCCACAGACACATCACCAAAAACATGAGGATGACGACGAATCAACTTTTGAGAAATTCCCCGTACCACCTCCTCCAAATTAAAATCCCCCGACTCCCCAGCAATTTGGGATTGCAGAACCACCTGTAAAAGTAAATCTCCCAACTCCTCCTTAATCCCCTCCTGATTCCCTTCCCGAATCGCATCAACCACCTCATAAGCCTCCTCCACCACATAAGGAATCAGACTTTGAGGAGTTTGTGCCAAATCCCAAGGACAACCCCCATCAGGCGATCGCAACCGCGCCACCACCTCAATCAACTCCCGTAAAGCCACCAAACTCCCATCCATAAAATAACCTCCGCGTACCTTTGCGCTTACCTTAGCGTACCTCTGCGTTTAACTCTTCCCTTCCTCTTCCTCCCAGCAAACAAACTCCGCACCCCCTGCTTCTGCACCCGCTTATAAGCCGAACCCCCCCAATCGCTGAGAGAATGACTCATCGCCCCCAACTCCAGCCCCAAAAACAAAGCCAAATATTCCGTAGTGTAAACCACAAGCGATCGCCCCAAAGCCAGACTCAAATCTTGCCAAGTCACAGCCAAAATCCCCAGCATTTCCCCAATCACCAAAAACACCGTAGCCACCAGCGCCAGGAAACAACCCAGATAAATTACCCGGATAATTGTCCCAATAATCGGCCCGTGAGAAAAAACAGAACGATGGCGCAGCTTTTTTTGATAAGGTCGCCAAATACAGCGCAAAAAGCCCCAGCGTTGGAACTGACGCGAGTAAATATCCAAATCAGGGCCGAACATCAAACCGCTAAACATAAACCCACTAGCAACCAACAGAGTTAAATTGCTGCTGCGAGTTTGCCATAAAGTCACACCGGCGATTACAGGCAGAGTATATAAGGTGATGCGATCGTGAGTTCCACCAGAGGGCATAATGCAGTTAATCGCCTGTGGGCAAAGGATTACTGAGTTATTATTGTACGTGAAAAAAAACTTTTCCCAAAGGGCTTGCGCGATTAGAAATACTTTGCTATATTGGTTTACTGTAAGACAAAACGGGTGGTTAGCTCAGTTGGTAGAGCGCCTGCCTTACAAGCAGGATGTCATCAGTTCGAGTCTGGTACTACCCACTTCAAATAATATGATGCCACCTGCGTCCGAATAAAATTGGAAGCAGGTGGTTTCTCATTTACGCATCACGACTCGTAAATTAGCGGAAGTTGATTTAGTCAAAAATTTTTCGGTAAATTTAATAAATATTTGCAATAAGAGATGATTGTTGCAAATTGCCCCCCAAATTTGTTATATTCTCAACTAATAGGCTTTGTTGAGAAACATTAGTATGACTGCTTACACATCTACTTCGCTCAAGGCAGAACTGAATGATCGCGGCTGGCGTTTAACTCCCCAGCGCGAAACAATTCTACACATTTTTCAAGAACTTCCGCAAGGTGAACATCTGAGTGCAGAGGATCTTTATCATCGACTAGAAAGTGATGGGGAAGGCATCAGTCTTTCAACTATCTATCGGACGTTGAAATTGATGGCACGCATGGGGATTTTGCGGGAATTAGAATTGGGAGAGGGACATAAGCATTACGAAATCAACCAGCCCTACCCCCATCATCACCACCATTTAATTTGTGTTAAATGTAACGCGACTATTGAGTTTAAAAACGACTCGATTTTAAAAATCGGTGCAAAAACTGCTCAAAAAGAAGGATTTCACCTGCTGGACTGTCAAATGACAATCCACGCAGTCTGTCCAAAATGTCAACGGGCCCTAATGCCTTTGTAGCTACTGGATGAGTTACTTAACCAGTGGGGAAATCATATCTGTCAAAATCGAGAGCGGATGGCTAAAAGCGTCCGCTTCTGATATCACTGAGACTGATTCCGTAAAATTCCTGGGCTTGCTTAATAGCTCTTTTGGTATCATCCGCCATCACACCATTGAGATGACCTTGATAAAAACCCTGATCTCGTAGTCGCCGTTGGATTTCCAAGACACTAAATTCACTTTGGGGAGCAGTAGCAATTACGCTGTATAACTTATCTCTAGTGGTGGGGCCAGCAATACCACTGGCAGCTAAGTAATTAGCTGCTTGAAACCGACGGACAGCATCGGCAGTAGAAGAACCAAAGTATCCATTTGGTGTTGCATTCAGATATCCGGCTTGGATCAAATGTTCTTGCAGCAGTCTGACTGCTTCGCCCCGATGTCCCATAGTCAGATTTTCTGGATTAACTGTCTGTCTGGGAGCAGAAACTTCTCCACCAACCCCAACAGGTGGCAATTTGCTTGCTGTTTCTTGACCGACAATGCCATCGACTTCTAATTGATAAGCTGCTTGGAAGCGTTTAACACCCTCTTCAGTAATTGGGCCAAATACCCCTGTGGCATGACCGGAATAAAATCCTGCTACTCTCAACCGTTCTTGTAAAACCCTGACCGCTTCCCCTTCATCTCCTCTCACAAGCAGGTTATGGGGTGTAGTTTGAGTTCTCACAGCACTAATTATTGTAGTGGAGGTGCTTGCATTGCTGGCTATGGGAGGTTGGATCTGATGATTACTGATGGTGGCAAAGGGTGTACTCGCCGTGCTGAGTCCTGGCAGTGGTAGATTGCTATTAATGATTGTCGGCACTGCTGTACTCGCATAACTCGGCGTGGGAGTTTGGTAACTGGCTTGTTGTATACGCAAGCTTTCTAATTTTTGCCTTGTCCTGACTCCGACAATGCCATCAACAACTAAACCATGAGCTTGTTGAAAACGCCGCACAGCACCTTCTGTATAGAAGTCATATACATCTGTGATGTTAGCTTGAAAAAAGCCTACTGCTTGCAACTGTTCTTGGAGATTCCTCACGGAAGGGCCTTGATCCCCTCGTTCTAGTGCCAAAACGCTACTGACCGAACTCAGAATAGACAAGGCGATCGCCAGGGGCAACATATGCTTCCACGCTTTACTAGAAAGGCGTTTCCAGTCTGGTGCATCTGCTTTATGCAATAAAGCACTCAGGGATACCAATTGACTGGAGGCGCTGTTTTCATAGGCATCAGCTAAATGAAAATAAGCAAGGTTATCCATATATGTATGTTTCCTACACCAATTATTGTTCTTCGATGGTCGCTTCAGCTTGATGTACTAGATTTCGCAAGTTTTCTAATGTCTGTATATTTACATCCTGCCATAAATTACGCTGGTGTGCTTCAAGCAATTTTTCCGCAATATCACGCATTGCCCAAGGATTTTTATCTTGGATAAATTCACAGACGACGGGATCTAGTAAATACGCCTGTGTTACACCCTCATACATATGGTCTTCCACACATTGGGCTGTAGCATCGTAGGCAAATAGATAATCGACTGTGGCGGCCATTTCAAATGCACCTTTGTAACCGTGGCGCATCATCCCCTCAATCCATTTGGGATTAACGACACGAGAACGATACACCCGTGCAATTTCTTCCTTGAGTTGGCGCACGCGTGGTTGAGACGGAATGGAATTGTCACCAAAATAGGTTTGAGGATTTTTGCCCTGAAGCGATCGCACTGCGGCTGTTAAACCACCCTGAAACTGATAATAATCATCAGAATCGAGGATGTCGTGTTCCCGGTTATCTTGGTTATGTAGCACAATTTGCATTTGTGCCAAACGTTGTTCAAAGGCTTCTGGGGCAGAAATTCCCACTAATTCCCCTTTTGTATCGGGATAACTAGCACTGGTGTAAGCGTAGCAACTCCAATTAATATAAGCACGAGCTAAATCCTGGTCATCTGTCCAATTTTGCGAAGCCATTAAGCCTTGGAGTCCCGCACCATAAGCACCCGGTTGAGAACCAAAAACCCGATATTGCGATCGCACTGCTGCTGCTTCTGGAGTCAAACCTTGTTGCATCCAAAAATCGGTATCCTGGCTAACTTGGGCTGCTAGGGGATTATACTCTGAAGATTCATTCAGTGCTGCTACTGCTGCTACGGCTTGCTCGAATAAATCAATTAAATTAGGAAAAGCGTCTCTAAAAAATCCCGAAATGCGTAAGGTGACATCGACACGAGGACGACCCAAAATGCTCAAAGGTAGAATTTCAAAGTCTACAACACGTCGGGCTGCACCATCCCAAACCGGACGTACACCCAGTAAAGCCAAAGCCTCGGCGATGTCATCACCACCAGTTCGCATAGTTGCAGTTCCCCACAAGGATAAACCCAATGTTTGGGGATATTCACCGTTTTCTTGGGTGTAACATTCAATCAGATTTTCCGCCGCTTTTCTGCCGACATCCCAAGCCGTCTCTGTAGGAATAGCCCGAATATCAACGGAATAAAAGTTTCTCCCAGTCGGTAGAACTTCGGGACGGCCGCGTGTAGGTGCGCCAGAGGGAGCGCTGGGGATATACTTACCATCAAGACCGTGCAGCAAATTGGTAATTTCTGCGTCGGTTTGTTGTAAAGCGGGGAGGAGTTTGTTGCTAATCCAGGAAGAGACGCGATCAATTTCCGAAGAAGCCGAAGAAGAAGAGGAGACGCGATCAATCGCGTCTGTACAAGATGAAGAGAGGAGTGTTTCTACCAATTGGGCGGCGTGATTTTCCAAGATTTCCACAGCATCGCCAACCGTCCGACTTGTAGAGACGCGATTCATCGCGTCTGAAATTTCGCGATTCATCGCGTCTGAAATTTCGGGATTCATCGCGTCTAGAGAAACTTTCACGTCTAACACCTGCCGATCATCTTCTGATAATAGCGTGTTGAAATCCGTTGTCAGGGGGTCAAAATCCAAACCCCAATCTTCAGCGATAACGCGCGTAATACCTTCAGAATAACGGTTGGGGATACGAGCGATCGCCACAATTAAATCTCGCAGTTGCCGTCCTTGGGGACATTGACCAAAAATGTGTAAACCGTCGCGAATTTGGGCTTCTTTTAGTTCGCAAAGATAGCCACCGATGAAATTTAAAATTACAGATTCAAACTTTAAAATATCGGTTTCATTGGCAATCCCTAAATCTTTGTGCAGATTTTCTTGGATGACTAATTCCCGGATGCGATCGCGAATTGCTGGTAAACGTGTTGGATCTAAACTTTCCGCCTCATAATACTCATCAACCAAATTTTCTAACTGTTGCAAAGCCCCATAAAGCTCCGCCCGTGTCATTGGAGGAGTGAGATGGTCTAAAATCACCGCTTGGGCGCGTCGCTTGGCTTGTGAACCCTCACCAGGGTCATTGACAATAAACGGATAAAGGTGAGGAAGTGCGCCAAAAGCCACCTCCGGATAACAACCACTAGACAAAGCCACACTTTTACCCGGTAGCCATTCTAAATTGCCATGTTTCCCCACATGAACCACCGCATCAGCATTAAAACATTCCCGCACCCAATAATAAAAAGCCAAATAAGCGTGAGTCGGCACTAAATCCGGTGCATGATAATTCAAACTAGGGTCAATATCATAACCCCGTGACGGCTGAACCCCCACAAATATGTTACCGAGTTGCATCCCAGAAACAGGGATTGGGGAGTGGGGAGTGGGGAGTGGGGAGTGGGGGGAAGAGGCTGGGGTTTCTGCGTTTTCGGTTGCAACTCCCCATCTTTGGGTAATTTCTTGCTGTACAGTTGCTGGTAAAGTGGCAAAATACGCTTGATAATCTGCACCAGAAACATCTTGCAGCACAGGACGCAACTCTCTACCTTCAGGATCATTAGTCACTCCAGTAGTGAGACGTTGAATTAAATCATCTCCGTGAATCGGCGGATTTTCCACCACATACCCAGATGCCTGTAAAGCTTTAATTATTTCCACACAACTGGCTGGCGTGTCCAATCCTACGCCATTGGCTAACCTGCCATTGCGATTCGGGTAATTTGCCAAAATCAGGGCAATGCGGCGCTCCTGGGGGGGCTTAGAACGGAGTTTTACCCAATTGGCTGCTAGTTCAGCTACAAATTCAATGCGATCGCTTACAGGTTCATAAACCATCACATCTGTTTCTAAGTCAGGATTTCGCGTTTGTACAGTTTTAAAGGACACAGCACGAGTAATAATCCGTCCATCTACCTCTGGTAACGCCACATTCATCGCCATATCACGAGGCGAAAGCCCTTGTAATTGTGACTCCCACTGTTCCACACCACCGCCACTGAGAATAACTTGGAACACCGGCACATCTAATTTTTGCCACAAGTCGAGCTGGGGTGCTTCTGTTTCCAAACGCGCCAGAGAAAAACTCGTAGTATTCAGCAATACGCCAATTTGCTCTGAGTCTTTCGGCTGGAAAAACTCACTCAATTCTGCTTGGACATCGGGATCACGTAATGAAGAAACAAACACTGGTACAGGTTGTAAATTGCGCTTTATTAAAGCTGCACACAAAGCATCAATTACCTTCGTATTCCCAGATAAATAATGCGCGCGGTAAAAAAGAATCCCCACTTTAGGGAATGGTAATTTTCCACTCCCCACTCCCCACTCCCCACTCCCCACTCCCCACTCATACAAGCCGACACGGGGAACCCCTTGCGGTGGTAAGGGTTGAAAGGAAGTATCCAAGCAAGTATCAGAGATAAATTGCAAAGCGTTAACAATGTTTTCCACTCCGCCTTCTCGGAAATACTGTAAAACTTGATTAACAGCACTCAAAGGCAAACTAGACTGGGAGATTAATTCAGGATCAAGACCATCGTCTCCAGGCATTACTATCAGAGTTGTACCTTGACGTTGTACAATTTCTTGCACTACTTCTAAACCATAAGCCCAATAAGAACGTCCTCCTAACAGGCGCAAAATGATTACTTGGGCAGATTCTAAAACGTCCTCGCCATAAGAATCGATACTTATTTGTTGTTGTAACTGCAATAAACTAGCAACTCTGATGGCTGGAAATGTTGCAGGTAATTTAGGGACGGCTGCTGCTAAAGTTTGAATGTCAGTATCAGCAGCAGTAATAAAGACAAAAGGAGCTGGAGTTTGTTCTAAAAAAACTAACTCATCTGATTGATTCCATCCGCCCGGTGTGGCACTGATACGATGCATAATCTTGTATTACTGTCTTAAACTATTGGTTAGAAAATATTAGCCTTGAGCAACTTATTCACAGACAATTGAAAATGCTTAGTTCTCCTGATTTGAGTTTTTCTCGAAACTTGCCTTTAGTTGTTTTTAATCAGCTTGGGGAATTGTTACAGCAGATGGCTCAAGTAGTAGGAACTACTGTACTGGTACTCACAGAAGCTGTCTTGGCAAGGGTTGATATACCACCGGAGTGGCAGAGTCAAAGATTTACGCTGGTGATTTCTGAGCAGTTTAGCGCACTTTTGCTAGGGACGCAGGAGCAAGGGAAGCGAGAAAAGTCCCCAGCATTAAATACTAGTTTGACATTTAATTCGGAAGCGATCGCTTTATTTGTTTCCCAGGTGCGAGACTTGTTTGATGGTAATTCCTACACTCATCAACATCTAGAACGCTATCGTCAAGCCCTGAGACCGAATGAAACCGAGATCCAAACTAAGTTTACGCTGTTGTTATTAGAGCATCTCTTGCCACAGCTAAGTGAGGAAATTACAGAACCTCAAGTTGATGACTGTCCGCCTGTGGAAGATGCCTTGAAACACAGAATGCAGCGAGAGCATTTGTTAAATCAGGTGACAACCCAAATCCGCAAAAACTTGGATTTACCAGTCATTATGGCGACAGCAACGGCTTTAGTGCGGGAGTTTTTGGAACTTGACAGGTTAGTAGTATATAAATTTGACAATGCCAAAGTCAATAGTCACGAAACCCCAACCCAACGCCTTGGGGGTTATGTCGTCCACGAAGTTTGCGCTGAAAATGCTATTTCATCGGTGTTGCATTATCGAGAAGAAACTTGCTTTACCAACAATTCGACCTGTTGGGAAAAATATCGCCAAGGATTTACTTTAGTTGTTGATGATGTCGAAAAGACTTATGCTCTGGAAGAGTGTTTGTTGAATTTGTTAAGAAATAGCCAAGTCAGGGCAAAATTAGTAGCACCAATTATCTTTGAACAAAAGTTATGGGGGTTGTTGATTGCTCATCAATGCCACACTCCGCGACAATGGAGTGAGAATGAGAAAAGTTTATTAACGTCCATAGCTGAACAATTAGCGATCGCCATTCATCAATCTGAGTTAAAGCAATCTCTGCAAGACGTGACACGAACCCTCACAGCAGAAAAACAAACTCTGGAAAAACGCGTCATTGAACGCACAATGGCTTTGCGGGAAGCTTTACTGGCGGCTGAAGCTGCTAGTCGTCTCAGAAATGAATTTCTCGCTACCATCAGCCATGAATTGCTTACGCCTTTAACTTACGTCATCGGGATGTCTTCCACTTTGTTACGTTGGCCTATGGGCGAATTGAGTCAACGCCAACGGGATTATCTGCAAACAATCCATGATAGTGGAGAACATTTATTAGAACTAATTAACGACATCCTCGATTTATCACAAATTGAAGCGGGGAAAACAGTCTTAAATATCACAGCGTTTTCTTTGGCGGAAACAGGTAAAAGTTCTGTAGAGTCCCTATTCAAAAAAGCTGACAGTAAACAAATTAATCTTAAACTGGATTTGCAAATCGATCCCCAACGCGATCGCTTTAAAGCTGACGTGGGAAGAGTGGGACAAATTCTCTGGAATCTGTTAACTAATGCCATTAAGTTTACCCCAGAAGGTGGCAGTGTCACTTTGCGGATTTGGGTAGAAGATAATACGGCTATCTTTCAAATCGAAGATACTGGAATTGGCATTCCTGAAGCACAATTACCATTACTGTTTGAGAAATTCCAGCAACTCGATACATCCTATCGTCGCAGCCACGAAGGTACGGGACTTGGTTTAGCTTTGACTAAACAACTTGTAGAACTGCATCGGGGTCGAATTGAAGTAGAATCAACTGTAGCTATTGGTTCAGTTTTCACTGTCTGGATACCAGCCCAATCTTGAGGGTGGAGACGCGATGAATCGCGTCTGTACAAGAAAGCGGGGAGTGGTTGAAAATCTAAAATCTAAAATCTAAAATTATATGACAGTCGGGTTGCAAAGAAAACGGGTGGTGGTTGTCGGTGCTGGTTGGGCGGGTTTAGGTGCAACCTACCATTTGGCAAAACAAGGGTATGATGTCACACTTTTAGAAGCTGGTTCTTATCCTGGTGGATTAGTCGCCGGCTGGAAAACCACAGAGGGAAAATCTGTAGAAGCTGGGATTCACGGCTTTTGGTATCCTTACAGAAATATTTTTGCCCTAATTAATGAATTAGAAATTAATCCCTTTACTACCTGGACTCGTTCCGCCCAATATTCGCCTGCGGGGTTGGAAGTTGAATCACCAATTTTTCAAGATTTACCGCGATTACCTTCGCCTCTAGGTACTTTTGTTTACACTCAATTTCAACGCTTACCTTTAATCGACCGCATCAGCGCTTTGCCTTTGCTGTATTCTGTAGTGGATTTTGATAATTCTGATGAAGCTTGGCGGCGTTATGATTTTGTCACAGCCCGTGAATTGTTTAAAGATTTTGGCGTTTCTGCCCGACTGTACAAAGAAGCCTTTGAACCAATGTTATTAGTGGGCTTATTTGCCCCCGGTGAACAATGTTCAGCCGCCGCTACATTAGGAATGCTGTACTTTTTTATTCTGGCGCATCAAGCTGATTTTGATGTGGTTTGGTGTCGGGGAACCGTGGGGGAAAAAATATTTCGTCCTTGGGTGGAAAAAATTACCAAAGCTGGCGCGAAAGTTTTACCCCAGAGGCGTGTAACTGACTTAATTGTGAATAGTCAAAATCAAGCCAAGGGTGTGGTTTGCGGTGATGAAGTATTTGATGCCGATGCGGTAATTTTTGCCGTTGGTGTGACTGGGATGCAGAAAATTGTCGCCAATAGCCCCAGTTTACAAAGCCGGGAAGAGTTCCGCAATTTAAGTAATTTAGGCGCAATTGACGTTTTAGCCACCCGTTTATGGTTTGACCGCAAAATTGAGGTTCCTCGTCCTTCTAATGCTTGCTTTGGCTTTGATGCCACCACAGGATGGACATTTTTTGATTTAAATGCCCTACACGATGAATATAAACATGAACCGGGAACGGTGATTGAAGTTGATTTCTATCATGCCAATCAGTTTCTCAGCATGAGTGATGCAGATATTATCACTAAAGTCAAGGATTATTTAACAACTTGTGTCCCAGCTTTTAGGGATGCGGAAGTAATTGATAGCAGTGTAATTCGCTTACCCAATGCCGTAACTCACTTCGCCCCTGGTAGCTATCGTTATATGTTACCAGCTAAGACTAGTTTTGAGAACGTCTTTATGAGTGGTGATTGGATTGTCAATCGTCACGGTTCTTGGTCTCAGGAAAAGGCTTATGTCACAGGTTTAGAAGCCGCAAATTTAGCCGTGTCTTATTTAGGTCAGGGTCAGCCTGCCCAGATTATACCTGTAGAAGAGGACGAAGCGCACATTCAAATGGCGCGATCGCTCAATCAAACTGTGCGCGACTTGGGTAAATCTGTTTTGCCGGATTTTTGGTTGCCTTAGCCGAATCTACGAGAAACAACTCAAGAAAAGTCAACTTGCTCTTTGCCGCATATATTGCCCACTAAGTCCTTGCTGAATCCAATTCAAGCACTCATATTCAGATTTGAATAATTTGGGGGCAGCAATATTATTCAACAGTTCTGGGGGATAATGGTCGTAAAAATATTTATCCCCCTCTTGAAAGACGATAATCAAGTTATTGCCGTATACATAGCGAGACTTGAAACTATCTCCCTGATTGACAAACTCGGAATTTTGGTCAATATGTTCTTTGGCAATATCAACAATATTATTGATGCTATTGCCATAGATTTCGGCGGGATTCTCAGCTTTATGAAATTTGCTTCCACGTCCAATTTCTGACAAGAGTTTATACGAATAAATTTCGTAGTTATCCGCTTTGCCAAAAACAAATGGAATGATGAGATATCCTTTATATGAAACTGATTTTTCATAAATAAGGCGACTCATCTTAACCTCCTTTAATATAACTGCTTGTTTCACCACAATCGCCTCAATTACACATCAACATTAAATATCTTTGGGTAATTAAATTTAGGCGTTGTAGTTCACCTCTTGCTATTTTTGCAAAGAGGGGTATTACCCCTTTTTTTGATTAGGGGGGAGTGTGTCGAATTTGGTCACAAAAGCATTGTAATAACCATTATCACTCTTTTTCAAATAAGAGTAAATAATATTTTCTTAAACCTACCATAAACTCAATTGATTGGGAGGATAATCAAGATTATTCCAAGGCAGAGGCGGAATTGCTGTACTATTTTGTGACAATATCTTTTGGAAGTAACGCGCTGTTCCAGGCGATTGCTCTTCTATAGGACAGTGAACAAAGAAATAAATTCGTTTTCCCATTTGTAACCACTGTTGAATTTGTGTCACCCACTCTGCCATAAAGGGCTGATTCGTTGCTAAATTTGGGTGAGAAATAAACCGAATCAGAATGAAAGGGGCTGTTACACTAAATTGCAATGGTAATTGGGGTTTACGCCGTTCTGAATTTAATTGTGGATCATCTCCTCCAGTGTAGATCGGGCGGGAGTCTAACAACACTCTGCCCACACCTAACTTTTCCAAAAGATTGGTCAAAATACTAACATGAGGTTCATTAAACCAGTCACGATGTCGAACTTCTACGGCTAAGGGTACTTCTGTGCGCGGCCAAGCCTCCAAAAAAGCCGTCAAATCATCAATGTATGCTGGGCTATAACTGGGGGGTAATTGGGCAAATATGGGGCCAAGATGTTTACCTAGAGGGCGCGTCACCTCCAGAAATTGCAAAGTACTGGGTATAGAGGGTTGCAGCAAACCTTTATGGGTAATGTCTCGTGGTAATTTAAGGCAAAATTCAAACCCCGGTGGTACTTCATTCGCCCAACGAGCGATGGTTTCTTCATTAGGCACAGCATAAAATGTAGTGTTACCTTCTACTGTGGTGAAGCGACGGCTGTAGAGGTGGAGAAAATCCGCAGCACGAGTACCTTGGGGATAAAGTTCATCTATCCAACCTTTAAACGCCCAAACTGCACAACCCAGAAAAAAGTTCACTCTGTTATATGTGTATGAAACTACTTTAATTTTATGCGATCATCGTTTGCCCTGAATTTCTGCAAACTTCTAATCAGGCTAAAGTTTCCGCACATTCACCAAATTAGCACCAAAGATTTTGCACAGTGGTTATTAAATTCTCCAAAAACACAGCCTTTGGTCATTGATGCCCGCAGTCAGGCAGAATTTGAGGTGAGTCATCTTAAAGCCGCAGTACATATTGATCCGATTGCGCCTGACTTGCAAGCATTATCGGAAGTAGTAAAAAACACGCCTATAGTTGTGTACTGTTCAATTGGCTATCGTAGCGCCACAATTGCCCAACAGCTTCAGCAAGCAGGATTTACCTGTGTCTTTAATTTGAGTGGTGGTCTTTTCCAGTGGTCAAATGAAGGAAGACTCATGTTTCAAAATGAGAAAGTTACACAGTGTATTCATCCATATAATGCGATGTGGGGAAAACTGTTGAAAGATGGAAAGCTCACGCAGAGTCGCAGAGGTGCGGAGAGATAATTTTTTCGCGTTATCCTTGACAAGGGCATTTGATTATTTTTGCTTGTATAGATGTCTCATGTTTCTATAGTTATTCCGACTTTAAATGAACAAACCAGCTTGGGGCGAACTTTACGCCAGCTGACTTTGTTAAATCCTCCAGCTTGGGAAATTTTAGTGGTGGATGGTGGTAGCAGTGATCAAACGGTGGCGATCGCTCACAACAGCTTAGAATTATTCAATGGAACGGTAAATGTACAAGTTCTCTCCTGTGCAGAACCTGGGCGTTCTATGCAAATGAATTACGGCGCATTAGCCGCAACGGGAGATATTGTTTGCTTTCTCCATGCAGATACTTGTGTACCGGATGATTTAGTCGCGGTGATTTCCCAAACTCTAGCCCAGCAGAATATTGCCTGTGGGGGCTTTATTTCTTTGATGGTAGGCTCTCAAACGACTCGCTGGGGGATATCTTTACATAATTATCTCAAAACCTATTACGCCCCACTGTTGTTTAAACCGCACCTATTTTTTCAAGGATTGCGCCTGTTATTTGGAGATCAGGTAATGTTTTGTCGTCGCCATGATTTTTGGGATTGTGGCGGATTTGATCCAGGATTACCGATTATGGAGGATGGGGATTTATGCCTCAAACTTGTCAAGAAGGGACGAATTTATCAAGTTAATCGAATTGTGCAAAGTTCTGATCGCCGTGTGGCAAAATGGGGAAGTTGGAAAGCTACGGCAATTTATCTCTACATCGGGTTTTTGTGGGGAATTGGTGTTTCAGCAACTTATCTCAAGCGGTTTTATCAAGATATTCGCTGATATCATGTCCTTTTAATTAGTTACGATTACCACAATCATGTCACCCCACCCCCAACCCCTCCCCGCAAGCGACTATCCATTACCCACATCTTTCTTAACATTGCTGTA
>REBL01000060.1 GCA_007692755.1 Nodularia sp. (in: cyanobacteria)
CGCATACAAAATCGCTGATTGATAATTGAATAAGAAAGTGCTGAGTATAAACCCAGCTTCAATTACGAATTACGAATTACGTTAGCGAAGCTCCTCCGTTAGCGAAGCTCTCCCAAAGGAAGCAGGAGGCATTACGAATTACGAATTACGAATTACGAATTACGAATTACGAATTAAATTTTCGGTGGCTTTGCAATACCTTGCTTCCTCAGATTCGCCTCAAGTTCCCGAATGAATTGCATATCTTCCGCTAACAGAGGCTGGTTTCTGTTTTCAGATAAGTCCTCACTTAAGGCGGGTTGCTTTTCCAAAAAATTGAATGCTTGGCGGAATTGGTCGGGACTGGACTGAATGGGTGAATCAAAATGACAGGCGATAATTTGGCGAAAATCCCAAGTTGCAACTTGATCAGCCCAGAGAAGTACTTGTCTTGGTGCTTGAGGCAAAATCAGGATTTGCAGAATCGGCGCAACAAAGGGACGGCCATGACTTCGGAGAATATCGAATGACTCCCGCCAGTTCTCTCGCCAACGAAAGGGAAATAAACCAAAATAAGCTTTTGGTGAATGCTGTGGTGCTTGGAAAGCTTCGCGAAACATTTGCCTGAATCCAGCCATTTCCAAGGAATGAGGCCGAAAATAAACGGCAAAGAGTGAAATCCGTTGCCATCCCTTGCGGCGATTTTCGGGATGATCTGCGATCGCCTCCCCAGCATGATCTCTAGCATGAAACAGCAAGGGATACGGGTCTAATTGGCTGATAGCGGGGGGTTCTTCTGGTACAGACAGTATAGAGTCAGTCAGCAGCAGAGTGTGCGTAGTCCTGTGAAAAAATGCCACTTCGGCAAAAGAACCCCGTCCCAGGTCTATATCCAGCACCTGATAATCGAACTCATCAGCAAAAGGACTTTGGCTACTATCTTCTGGAAGTACCTGAGTCCGTTTTTCGGGAAAACCCAGCCAACTCAGGGGCAAATTGAACGGGAAACTCCATTGATGGGGAGCCACAAAAACCTCTGCTTGTGGAAAACATCTAGCAAAAGGTCCGACAAAAATTTTATGTTCTAGACCAGAACTAGTGGGCAGAATGATATACTTCACAGCACCGTGCTTGGTGACTAACTCGTTAACTAAGCGGACACATTCAACAGTGGGAGCAACTGGCGCATAAACCAGAAGTCCTCCGGCTGCGAGTTTCACCACAGTCATCCGAATCGGCACAACAGTGTAGAGAATGCCGTGAAGCTGGTCGAATGTCCAAATCGTATCCTTAACTATTTCCGTGCAAATTGTCCGCCGCCTACTGTAGGGATAGAATGGTAAAGCCGGCCAGAAGTGCCATGACCAATCTTTTGGATGATTAATTGGTTGCATCCATTCATTTCTCTGTACGTTGATTTTGTACACTTTTCATCGCGATCATCAGAACCAGGGCAATTGCTAGAATTAATGCCACATTTCTGAGTAAAGAGTTGTTCCACTGCTTAAGCGCGATCGCTACCAATGCCCACACTGTCACTCCTGTGTAAACAAAGTCTCGACGCTCCCACACAATGACTGCTGCAATCAAAAAAGCCACCAATAACATGGTAGCAGTCCATAATTGGGCAGAAATGCCCCATCCATTCCATCCTTGAAAATACAACCAAGAAGCCACATTCACAATCGTCGCCACGCTAATCCAGCCCAGATAAATACTGACGGGAAAATGAACGCACCACTTCTTCATCTGAGACACACGCCTTTTACCAATCCCTAACCGCAAATAGGCAGCAATCAGTGGTAGCAGAATTAATACCATTGCGATTACAGAAAGAGCAAAAAGTCTCGCCAGGAAAAGATATACCCAGATACTTTGAGCCACAGAAGCAATCACCAAGAAATATCCGGTTTGGCGTAAATCTACATCATGCCTTTGGTTTGGCAGAAATTGGTAAATTGCCAAAGCGAACAATCCCAGATAAATCAGTCCCCAAATCGCAAAAGCATAGTTAGCAGGGATAATCAGAACATTAGCGAACAAAGTATTGGAAATATTACCTATGCTCAATCCATTGAGCGGAAAAATATTTGATACTACATTGACAATAAAAGCGCCAATAATTGCGGTCAATGTCAGAATTTGCCGGATCAAATCTCCGTCATTTCCAGATGTAGACTTCTGCATAGGTTAATCAGATAACTTATATCTTTGTGTACTTTCATTTTACAGCTTTATGAAGTAGAGAATTGTTTTACATACTGCCCATTAGGAGTAGTCTGAGCATTTATTTGGCGTTAGCATATTGAGTATAAAAGACTAAAAAAAACATTAAATAGAAACAAAGGTAAAAACTGCTGATAGCTAACGATCCATAAATGGAGGTTTTGCAGTGGATAAAACATCAACACATAACTACCGCGAACATTTAGTATCAGTCGCAGCAAGTGAAGTAAAGCTAGAGGGCAATTTGGTGATTTCAGATGCTGCTACAGGCATAGTAGTATTTGCTCATGGCAGTGGTAGTGGCCGCCATAGTCCCCGCAATCAATACATTTTGCTAGTGACTGAAAGTGAAATGAAAGAAGTGGGTGCAACGTTGTTTGGATGGGGAGCATCCCAAATATGTTTTTACACATTTGGTATCCTGCTAACATGGGCTGTTTATGGTTTCTGAGTTGTCGTTTTGGAAGACAATAACTCCACTACAGAGCGCCCTCTGTTTTTATACTCTTTTTTTTTGCGAACGTATTGATTAATAAGTTTAAATTTTGATAAAATGTTGTATAAATATTTTGCAACTTGCTGATAAAATTTCTGTTATGCAAATAAGTAATGTGCGAAAATCAACATAAAAAATTATCTAGATCAAAGTTTACAATTTTTTAGATGAAATGCACCCTTTAATTGAACGGTGTAACAGTCGGCAGGGCCAGCAAAAAGCTCCACATATGCTTACCGAGGCAATGGTGGTTAAAATTTGCAAATTTAATTTAGGCGGAGTATCTGATTCTGATGATTGATCTTGTATGTCTTGTGCTAGCTCTTCAAATGAGCGAGATAGCTGACTGACTGTACTCACCCCTTCAATTGCTGCTCCAATTAGATAAGCTACCAGGGCAATTCCTAGCCAGTGATTCATAATTTTGTTAAATTGTGAGAAAATAATTGATCATATATCTTAATTATGTATGGTTATTTTGTTTTTTGTTCTAATGATTGTCTTTTCCAAAGAATAGTCTTCCTTCAGCTGTATCACGAATTAAGGGCAGTTTAGATTCGATGTAAGTATTGAGGCTGCTATCTGTCTGTGTGTCAAGCACTTGCTGAGATTTGAACTTCTGGAGAAGTAGTTGTACTAAGGCTGCATCATCAAACTGGAGCAAAGTGCTGACTTGGGTAGACTCGATTACAGCCCAAATTTGTTGCATCATTTTCGCAGTTATCATAATTTTTGCCTTTCTTAAGATTTTCTTTATAATCGCATAATTTGTCTATTTGTGCCGGGTTTGTCTGCCAAGATTAATCAATCGACACATTTGGAGATGCCTCAGACGTGGTTTAAAGGCAAATATTAGCTATTTAAGCAGGAAGCAACATGGAGAATGACACAAAGATGTGGTGGATATTGGAAAATTGTTTTAGGCAATTTATTAATAGTGATAGGAACCTTGGTATTAATTCTTTAAATCAAAGGTATAGCAACCGCCAAGGCAGTTAGGACATGACACAATTACCAACCCCAGGCACAGCAAGCATTTGACTTTTGACTTTTGCTATATCTCCCAAGAAACACATTGAAACGGTTTTCCTAAAAACCTTGCTATATCAGGATTACAAAATGTGTTTCTTGGAAGGGACGGGGTATTGGGCGGTCAAAATGGGAAAAACTTTTCCCTAATTCTTATCCCTAAAAATTTAAACTCGGCCAGTCTGCTTCACGATAATAATGTGTCATATCGTCAAACTTGCGTAGTTCCACACGGTGGATTAAAAATTCTGGAGAATTTAACAGCCATTTTTGATTCAACTCAGAAAGCATAGTGGCGAAATTTGCCCGGTCTAAATTTGGCGAAACCTCCGCAAAATAGCCTAGTGTAACGTGGGCTGTAAAGTGGTGATAATGCTGTTCAATACCCAAAGCCATTAACTTCGGATTTTGATAGATTTTGCGGCGAAATTGAATAATTTGCTCATAGCAGCGTTCATCCTGGGGAACTAAACAAACACCCACCGCTCTGGGCATGACTATCAATCCCAGCATTTGCCATTGAATCGGCTCAGTTCCATTTGTCATGGATTGTTGATACTGCTGCAATATTTCAGCACAACAAGAACGTAACTTTTGGTCAAATTCAGGATCTTTTTCACACGCATGAAGATAAGCACTGTCCCAAATCAAGTCAGCTAAAGTCAAATGAAAGCTAGCAGGGGGTACAGGCACAATCAAATCACTACCTACAGGCAACTGTAAAAGTTCCTGCTGGTAAGATTCTAATTTGGCATGGAAAGTAGAGTTTTTTGCTTCTTCTGCCGCAGGTGGGGTAATGAGTGAATACCCAGGAAAAGGTGCGGCTTGTCTGGAGCCAGAATGCAAACGAAACTTAGCAGATTCCTGAATATGCTGAATTTGGGATCTGTAAGCTTCTGGTAGCGTCATTCTTGCTACCCGATTCAGGTAAGTTTGATAGTTGTCGTCCAATCTTCGTAGCCTCGCGCTCTCACTTGATAGATTTTAGGGAAATTTACTCAAATTAGCAGAGTGATTTAAAAAGTGTTTAGCTTTTTTAAGATGATGATAGAGGACAAGGGTGAAGTACCCTAACCTGTTTCGCTGAGTTTGGGTCTTCCAACGTCAACTATAAACTTTTTAAATCCTAATACGTTAGTGCCAAATTTGAGCGCCCAAAGGGCGTGATTACACGCCCGCAGCGAAGAGAGGATTCTAATTCAGCTAATTTAATTCCCTAACTACTTCCATTGGACGCATCATATCGTGGTCTTCATGGATTAAGACATGGCAGTGCCAGGTATATTTTCCTGGTCTATCGTATTTGGCAATAACCCGGACAACTTCATCAGGGTAGACAATTATGGAATCCTTTCGACCCTGTTCATAGATTTCTGGCTCCCTGGGATCTTCCTGAAAGTAAACATTTCGGAGATATTGCTTAGTTTCACCCTCTATGGGGTCTATTTCCGAAACCACGTTACCACGAAAATTCTGTCGATTCAGAACCTGAAAGGCAATCAAGTGGATGTGGACAGTGTGTATGTACTGAGTCGGGTTGTAAAGTTCCCAGACTTCGGTTTGGTCTAGTAGTGTTTTTTCTGTTAAAGGGTCAAAATATCGAAAGGAACCATCTTCCAATGTACCCAGCAGAAACAAATCATGGTTACCTGCTTCCCTGAGTTGAAACAGAGCTAGTTGCTGGGGAGGTACAGTTGGTGTGAGTGGGATGATTTTCTCCTGTCGCAACTGAGTCGTCAATCCATCGCTCTCGTCTGTATCAACTGTGGCTATGGGAACATCAGAAAGCGGTTGGTTGACAATGAACTTGATAATCTGACCAGTTGTATTGGGGTCAGCGCCTGGGCTAAAGTTTCTTAAGATGAATTCCTTGCCGGCATCGTTAGTAAAGTCAACAATCACATCTGCACGTTCACTAGGAGAAAGAACCAAGTAGTCTAGGGCAACTGGATTTTCTACAAAGCCTTGCTCAGTACCTATGAGGTACAACTTTTCATTTTTGTCGTAAAAATCCAGTTGGTAAAAGCGTGAATCTGAGCCATTGAGAAGACGCAAGCGATATTTTCTTGGTTCTACCTCCAGTTTGGGCCATACCATCCCATTCACTAAAATTGCATCGCCATAAGCGCCTGTGCGACTAGGTACTCCTGGTGGATTCATATTGCCTTGTTCTGGATAGAATAGTTGACCATCGGTAGTAAACGTTCTGTCCTGAATCACCATCTCTCTTTCGTAGTCGCCACTGGGTAAAATATCATTGTTGATCAGCCGATTTTCGTTGTCGTCTCGCAGTAAATAATAACCCGCAAGACCTAGATAAGAATTTAAACGAGTAATTAAGTTCGCGTGGTCGTGATACCAAAGTGTCGCTGCTTCTTGGTCATTGTCATATGTATAGGTTTCTTTCACCCAGTCTGGTCCTGTTATTTCATAATTTTGTGTGTACCACTGGTCTGGTAAGCCATCGCTAGCTGATTCGGTATGACCTCCATGCAGGTGTACTACTGTGGGTATTGAATTTTGTTCAAGGGCTTCTCTAAGAGGTTGACTGTGCAATTCTTCTACATTTATGGGTAGCAAATGTTCTCTAGGTAGCTTATTTTGCCACTCAACTTCAATAGGCACAGACTCTTGGGCGATGAATGTGGGGCCAGGATAGGTAACATTTTGACCTGCTAAACCATATCCCCAAATGGTGGTATTCAAACGCTCATCATCGCTGGTTCCATACTCTCCATCTTCACCAGGGCTGGCATATAATCCTAGCCATTGCTCACTTTGTCTCATTTCTAAGGTAAAACTTCCCCCCCTTGTAGCATCTATCTTTGGAGGAGAAGGTAGGGAATTAATGAACTGTGGTTGGCTTCTGGCATTGAGCAGGGAATAACTGTTTGTAGACTGGGCTTTGACTGAGTTAAATGAAAGTCCTAAAATAAACAAAAGTAAACCCAAAAAAAACAGCTTGTTTTTCATATTCATCAAAGTAGATGGGAAGTTATTCTTTTTGTCAAATATTGGTTGTTTTACCCATAAAAGTTGGGCATAAAAAGTGATTTAGCGAATTTTGATGCTGAATTTAAATTATAAGGTATGCAGTTAGGCTCGACATTAGAACAGGAAAAAATTCGCTAACACTGCTTAAAACAATATCATTATGTCTATTGGTATCTTGATATATCAAAAGAAATAGAAAAACCTGAAACTACTAAATATTTGAGAAATTTTTATACCATAAGATAAAAATAAGTTAAAATGCTTCTAGCAAATATATTTAAGCTGTAAAAAAGCGAATATTCAAAATAATTGTGGATTGATTTTTAGGGAAATATATTTATAATGGCTGAAAATTTTGTGATTGTTTGTCTCACCGACTCGCGATCGCCTCGGTCGTAGCCAGTTTATATTGAGTAAGTAGAAGGAAAATTCTCAACGCAAAGGGGCGCAAAGGTTAGCGCAAAGGGACGCAGAGTTAATATATCTTCGGCGTTGGTCTGTATTAAAAAAAGAGGATATGAAGTATGCCGAAAACATTAGATAATTTGATTAATTCGCTCGAAGGGATAGAAATAATTACTGAAACTACCCAAGTGGCTAAATTATCCCAGGATTATCACACCTTTAGCCCGGTTCTAGTACCGAAGCTGGAGGGTAAAGTTGGGGAGATTGTGGTGCGTCCTGCTAACGAGGAAGAAGTAATCAAGGTTGCGGCGGCTTGTGTCCAATGCCAAATACCTGTAACTGTTAGAGGTGCGGGAACTGGTAATTATGGGCAGTGTGTGCCTTTACATGGCGGCGTAATTCTAGATATGTCGAAGATGCAGGGGATACCTTGGGTTAAGCCTGGGGTGGCGCGGGTAGAAGCTGGGGTGAAGTTGGCTGCTATCGATAAAAAAGCGAGGGAGATGGGCTGGGAAATCCGTATGGCTCCTTCTACATACCGCACAGCGACAATTGGGGGATTTATTGCTGGTGGGAGTGGGGGTATTGGGTCAATACAATATGGGTTACTAGGCGATCGCGGTAATATTTTAGCCCTGCGAGTGGTAACTTTAGAAGATGAACCTCGTGTGATTGAATTACGTGGCGAAGATGTGCAGAAAGTCACCCATGCTTGGGGAATTAATGGCATTATCACTGAAGCCGAAATTCCTTTAGGGACTGCTTACCCTTGGGCAGAAGTGATTGTCACTTTTGACGATTTTATGGCAGCAGCCAAGTTTGGGCAAGCCCTGGGTAATGCTGACGGGATGATTAAAAAATTGATTTCGGTATTTGCATCGCCTATTTCCCAATACTTTCATCCTCTGCAACAGTATATTCCTGAAGGTACTCACTCAGTTTTGTTAATGCTGGCTGAATCGAGCTTAGAATTATTACCTGGTTTAGTGCAGCAATACGGTGGAGAGATTACATATCAAAAACTAGCCACAGAAAAAAGCATCAACTTGGGAGAATGTACTTGGAATCACACCACGCTTCACGCCCGGACGGTAGATACTTCAATTACTTATTTGCAAAGTATGTTTCCGGCTGATGCTAGTTTAGAATTGGTAGAGCATATGTATCATTATTTTGGTGATGAAGTGATGATGCATTTAGAATTTTTTCGAGTCAATGGTAGAGTAATTCCCGGTGCTTTACAACTTGTGCGTTATAGCACGGAAGAACGCCTGAATGAAATTATTCGTTATCACGAAGCCAAGGGTGTATCTATTGCCAATCCCCACACATATATTATTGAAGACGGCGGTAGAAAAGTCATTGACCCTGAGCAGTTAAAATTCAAAGAAATGGTTGATCCTTATGGATTAATGAATCCTGGAAAAAGCAAAGTTTTAGAATTTAAAATTTCCCATTGACATACTCCCCCGAATTCTATTCGGGGACTTCAGGCATTACGACTGGTAATAGAATAAATCATTGTTAATTGTTGTCGCCCACGCAACTGCATCTGCTGCACCTTTTGAGTAGAAAAATGCTGCTTAATTAGTTGATATGTTGTTTCGCTGACTAAAATATGGTGAGGATTCACTTCTTTCATATTTTTGTTGATTTGTTCCAAACGAGCAGCAATATTTACCGCATCTCCCAATACAGAATAATTCAATCTTTGATATCCCCCAATACTACCAGCAACCACTAGACCAGTATGAATGCCAATGCCAATAATTTCTTTAGTATGGCCCTAGAAATCGTTCGCCATTGAAGTGAATGATGTGAGTTGGTGCTTCTGCTACCCAAACTTCTGTCTCCCAAGAAATTTCGTTAATATATCTTGCCATATCGCTGCGACGCTCAAAGGCGGTAACGAAGACAAGTCCTGCTGTGGAATTTCCAAATATGGCTTTTAGTTCATTGCGGCGTTTAGGATTTATCGGACCATGACTGGTAGTTGCTTCAATCAGTACCAGCCAATTCTTCTCTACAAAGTGAACCACAACATCAGGCATCTTTCCGTGTGCTTCAACTGTCACGCCTAAAGATATCAGAGATTGACTATCAAAATACCCCCATTTATCACCAGTATCACCGATATAAAGTAACTTCCCTCCTGGGGTGAATAAAGTGCAAAAATTATTGATAATTTTTTCAATGAGGATGTTTTGCCCTCCTGGTGATAAAGTAATAGTCTGTCCTGGATTCACTATAATGGGAATCCTTTGCATATAACGTTCCTGAGCATATCGACTCTTTAATGTTTCTACTGTTGTCAGATAAACTATCAGGTTTTTACTCCAGTCATTTGTTTCATACTTACGAAATAATTCCAATGCGCTTGGCTCAACTTGATAGACTGTTTTTGGGCTGTTTGTCGGTCTTAAAGGTTGATCCGGGTTACTCACGAGAAAGCCAGCTTCTAGAAATTGGTGAACCGTTTGACGACGAATTGTTTCACGGGTATTAGGTGCATAATTTTTACTATAATTTTTAGCTATAAATTCCATTATTGGAGTGATACCTAATAAAGGATTTGTGGCACGACTCCAAGGTATATTCACTTGGAGATCAAGTAACGCCAGCAAAGTTAGTGCAGAACGCTCATTTTGTTGTGCTACTGGTAAACCTAGATCCCTGAGAACAGCTTTTGCTTCTTCTATTTTTTGCAGTAATGGGATAGGATCAGGTGAATTGTGGTTATCCGGCATTCTGCGACAGTCCTCGTTTACTTAATTTACAGTTATTTCTGGCTGGGTTATCCACAACATCTATTCCCAGTTCTAGAGATAGCTGTATGCATTGGGTTGGTTGATGAATCTTTTCTGATGAAATTTGTTGCTTCCTCTCCAAATAAGTTTTTACCGAATGCGCCAAAGCCTTTGCTAATAAAGGAGGTACAGCATTACCAATCTGGTTGAATTGATTATTTTCAGAACCTTGAAATTGGAACCAATCTGGGAAACTTTGCAGACGCGCACCCTCACGAACTGTGAGCCTTCTTCTACGTCCATCTGGTAAACGTATTCGTAACATATCACCAGTGGGACTGGATAAATTTCTACAAGTTACGGTTCTAGCAGGCGTATCTAAATGAATATCTCTGGGATTAATACATTTAGAAGCTATCTCATACTTTTTAATATATTCATCCATCCTAGAAGTTAGGAATTTAGAATTAGGTGCTGCTAAATATACTGATTCTCCCAAGGCTTCACCCGCAGTATAAGGTGAAGAAAAATGTGTTTTTTCTGGCCATTGCCAACCACCTTTATGTGCAATGCAAAACAGGCGTTCTCGTTTTTGAGGTACACCATAGTGGGCAGCATTTAAAATTTCCCATTCAACAATATAACCAATTTCTTGTAGAGCTAAGACAATTTCTTCAAAATATTTTTTATTACGAAATAGCATTCCCCGCACATTTTCAAATAAAGCTATTTGAGGACGGTAACGCTCAACAGCAGCAATAAAAGTCGGAAAGCCATCACGACTATCTTTTAAACCTAATTGATGACCACTTACGCTGAAGGGTTGACAAGGTGGACCACCAATTATAACTGCGGCTTTCTCAACTAAATTAGATAATGGTGTTAAATTCACCTGATGACATACACCAAGCAGATTATGCTGATAAGTCGCACAGGCATCTGCTAACATCTCGTAACCAATTGTTTGAAAACCTGTAGATTCAAAGCCAAGTGCCAGCCCACCACAACCACCAAATAAATCGATGACTAAATGTTCACCATGATTTTTTTTAGGTAGTTGTAGCTCTGTTTCAATGAAATTAAGGTAAGGCTGTCTAAATTTCAAGGTTTCAATTCAAATCTCAAATAACCAGTATATAGGATAAATTGCTTGAAATTTGTTGGTAGCAGAAAGGACTTCAGATATCAAAGAAGGGCTGAAGCCCTTACTACAAACTTTTAATCCCCTCAGTATCTATTGGGGGAAAACCTTGACGGTGTTACCTGGTACAGAGACTTGCACTCGTGCGCCTATGGGTAGGGGCATATCTGCTATGGTACGAGCGTGAATTTCTTTGCCAGAGGCGGTTTTTAAACAATAGAGATATTCGCGTCCTAAAAATCTGCGACTGTGAATAAATACAGGGGAATCAGTGGTTGCTTGTAATCTTAAGCCTTCCTGACGAATCATGATTTCGCCTGTGTCGTTTGTGTATTTAACTGGTAACTCAAAATTACCTACTTCGGTTTCCCAGATATTACCTTGACGACGGGCGGGAAGGAAATTAGCCTGAGTCACAAATTCGGCGACAAATCTGGATGCGGGTTGAGTATAAATTTCTTCTGGTGTGCCTAGTTGTTCTAGATGTCCTTGTTTCATTACGCCCACAATATCAGAAATAGCTAGTGCTTCTTCTTGGTCATGGGTAACAAAAATGGCTGAAGTACCCGCCGCTTTCAATATGTCTCGGATTTCTTCGCGCAACCGTAACCTGACTTGAATATCAAGATTGCTTAAAGGTTCATCCAACAGCATCAGTTGCGGTTGGCGTGCTAAGGCGCGGGCGAGGGCGACTCGTTGCTGCTGTCCACCTGATAGTTCGTAAGGGTAACGTTTTTCTAAGCCTTGCAGGTTTACTAATTCAATGACTTCGCCGATACGTTGTTCGATTTGCTCTTTTGTGGAATTTCTCAGCCCAAAGGCGACATTTTCGGCGACGTTCAAATGGGGAAACAGTGCGTAATCCTGAAAAACAATGCCGATGTCTCTCTGTTCGGCTGGGACAGAAAGAGAACCCTCACAAACTATTTTACCGCCAATTTCAATTTTTCCTGATTGCACGTTCTCAAACCCTGCAATCATTCGCAACAGCGTAGTTTTACCGCAACCAGATGGGCCGAGCAATCCCAATATATCTCCTTGTTGCAGCGTTAGAGATACATTATCCACGGCGGGGGCGACATTTTGGGAAAACTGCTTGGTGACATTCTGTAATTGGACAATTGCTTGTTGCATAGTAGATAACAAAGGAAATAAGGCGGTGAATAAATTAAAATTTTGCTTGGGTTTCTGCGTTAGGTGCGACTTTCTCTTTTTTCACGTTTTCTTGAGATAGCACTAATAAGGTTGAACCCATAGAAACGAGCAGCATTGCTAAAGAGGAGGCCGCAGCGTCAGCAAAATCAACATTTTCTGTGGCTTGCCAAATTTGCGTTGCTAAGGTTCTGAAGCCTATGGGTGCTAACAACATGGTTGCAGGTAATTCTTTGATGGCCGTGAGAAAAACTAATACTGCACCACTGACGATACCAGGCCTGACTAGAGGTAGGGTGATTTCTCTTAAGGCTTGCCAAGAATTTCTGCCTAAGCTGCGTGCTGATTCTTCTAGCTGGGGATTTACTTGTAACAGGCTGGTGCGTACTGCTCCGACTGATTGGGGCAGAAATAAGACTAAATACGCAAAGACCAGCATCGGCAATGTTTGATATAGCCACGGCAAGTAGTTAGCACCAAAAAACACCAAGGATAAAGCTACTACAATTCCTGGTACACCAAAACTTATGTAAGAACAGCGCTCTATTATAGCACTAATTTTAGTGGGGAATCTGACTGATAAAATTGCTACAGGTAAGGCAAATATTGTCGCCGCGATCGCAGCTAATCCAGCTGCTGACATTGAGTTAAAAATGCTGGGTAACAAGTTGGGGAAGGTGTAGCCACTGTTAAGTCCCCGAATCAGCCAAAATAAGGTGATTCCGACTGGTAACACTACACCGAAGCTAGTGATCAGTAAGCAAAAGCCCAGGGCTGGCCATTTCCAAATTCCCAATTTAACAATTTTGGGGGGACGCAAAGAAGCGGAACCACGACTGTAATATGCAGCGCGCGATCGCACTCGAAATTCTAACCATAATATTAACAGTACCAGTGTCACCAACATTAAAGATAAAACAGCGGCTGTGTTGCGGTTAAAGCTGGCTTTGTATTGAATGAAAATTACCCGCGTAAAGGAATCAAACCGCATCAACGAGGGTGTACCAAAGTCGCGTAATGAATATAATGCTACCAGTAATCCCCCGGCAATCATTGATGGTTTCAACTGGGGTAAAACTACCTTAAAAAAGGTTTCCTTACTGCTATAACCCAAACTGCGACCAGCTTCTTCTATAGAAGGATCTATACCTTGTAAACCAGCACGGACACTTAGTAGTAGATAAGGGTAAGTAAACAAGGTGATCGCTAAAACTGTCCCCGGAAAACCATAAATGGAAGGTAACTCTTCTACCCCCAAAGGTTCTAGCAATAACTGTAAAAACCCCCCCCTTGGTGCGAGGGTGGCAATTAAAGCAAAACTGCCCACATAGCTAGGAACTGCTAAGGGTAAAGTTGTGGCGATTAACCAAAATTTACGTCCGGGTAAGTCTGTCCGCACCGTTAAAAATGCTAATGGTACAGCAATCAGTGTGGAAAATAATGTCACTGTTGCCGCCATGGCCGCACTATTAAAGAAAACACCAATATTGCGGGGACGAGAAATTAATGCCCAGAACTCATCCCCACCGATACCTAATGCACGGACAACTAAATATACTAATGGCAGGGTAATAGCCACTGCTACTACCGCCGCCGCTAAAATGAGAAATAATGGAGGGCGAACCGATGATTTCAAATTTTACAAAACTCCTGCCTTTTGTAGCAATTCTAACGTTCCTGGCAAATCATGTAAATTCGTCAGGTTAACATCAGGTCCCTGAATCTGACTTAATGGTACTTGATTTGCCGGTCCTGGTAATCCTTTCACTAAAGGATATTCATTAGTTTCTGTAGCAAAGAATCTTTGTGAACTTGGTCTGAGTAAGTAGGCAATAAGTCTTTCTGCGTCTGCTTGTCGTCCGGTGGTTGCCATAATTGCTACACCAGCTATGTTGACCATTGACCCGGCATCATTCTTGGTGTAGTGACCTGCTACAGGGAAGTTAGGGTTATCGCTTTTGAAGCGCCCCAAATAATAGTTATTTACTAAACCTATGTCAGTTTCTCCACGTCCTAGAGCTTCGACAATTGAAGTGTTGTTGCGGTAAACTGTGGCTCCATTAGCTTTCATTGCTCGTAGCCATTGCAGAGTTCTGGGTTCTCCTTCGGTTAACCGCATGGCGGTGATAAATGATTGGAATGATCCGTTAGTGGGGGCCCAAGCAACTCTACCACGCCATTGGGGTCTTGTTAAGTCCCAAACTGAATTGGGGAGTTCATTCTCTCTGACGCGACTCGTGTTGTAGTTTAATATACGTGAACGACCGGAAATACCTATCCAATGTCCTTGAGAAGAACGAAAACGAGGGTCTACTTGGTTGAGCAGATTAGGTGGAATAGTTCTAGTGAGATTACGTCTTTCCAGCAACCCTAAAGCACCTGCATCTTGACCAAAAAACAAGTCAGCACGGGTATTTTTACCTTCTTCTACAAGAGCGATCGCTAATTCAGCCGTATCACCATAACGCACTTGGATATTCACACCCAAGTCCTTTTTGGCTTGTTCCAGCAACGGCCCAATCAGTCTTTCATTTCTCCCAGAATAGATAGTGATGGTTCTGGTTTGTGCATTTACACTTAGACCTACTCCTGAAGTGAGCATGAAAGCTAAAGCGCCAGCTGTAACTTTCATGAATGACAATGGTTTCAATTTCACAGTTTGCATTTTTCTTTAACAGGAATATTTTGCGATACTTCTCTATAACTTTAATTCTTATCACTAAGTGGCACTGGTAAGCAAGAAAACTTCTCAATTTTTTCCAAATATTCAAATTTTACCTGCATCACCCAGCCCCACAAATACTGTTAACAAGCGGTTAAATGATTGCTACTTCTTGCAATAATTTCAGTGTGTTATCTAAATCATTGAGGTTGCTCAAATCAATTTTTTTGTCTTGTTTGCGGATTTCATTGAGTGATTTCAAATTCCCTTGGGGAGCAACTCCAGAAGCTAGAGGATACTCAGCAGTTTGAGTAGCAAAGTAGTTTTGAGCATCTTCATTGAGCAAAAATTCCACAAACCTTTGAGCAATATTAGGATGGTTGGCACTGTCGAGAATTGCTACACCTGCAACATTGACTAAAGACCCAATATCTTCAGTGAAATGATTCGCCACGGGAACATCAGGGTTATCTTGTTTGATGCGTTGTAGATAGTAGTGATTCACAAATCCTAGCCCTATTTCACCACGGGTTAAAGCTTGGACTATTGATGTGTTATTAGGATAAACCTGGGGATCGTTAGCTTTAATACCTTCTAACCATTCTTTTGCTCTTTCGTCTCCCTCAGTCACCCGTAAGGCTGTAACAAAGGATTGGAATGAGCCATTGGTTGGGGCCCAAGCCATTCTACCTTTCCATTTTGGGTCAGTAAAACCAAAAATCGATGATGGTAATTCCTCGGCTTTGACTAAATTTGTGTTGTAATCTACTGTACGCACTCTGCCCGTAACACCTACCCATTGTCCCTCTGGTGAACGGTAAGCAGCATCGACCTTATTCACCAGAGAACTTGGTAACTGTGCGGTTCTACCTGCTTTTTGCAAAGCTCCCAAAGCGCCTGCATCTTGACCAAAAAATACATCTGCGGGACTATTTGTGCCTTCTTCCAAAATTGCTGATGCTAATTCGGCCGTATCACCATAACGGACTTGAACTTTAGCACCTGTTTTTTCTTCAAACTGCTTAATTAGTTCACCGATTAATTTCTCGTTGCGTCCTGAGTAAATGACTAACTCTTGTTCTAACTCTGTGGCGACTTGATTAGAATTAGCATCACAAGCAACGGCTAATCCTCCGCTAGCAGTTGCTATTCCGACTAAATAAACAAATTGGCGACGCTTCATACCTTTCTCCAAACAAAAACTCTGATATTATCTATTTCTCAAATAGATTTTCATGAAAAAATTAATCGGCATCGTCACAACTTGAGATAGTAGTTGTGATCTCCTTGCCCATTAAATTCAAAATTACTTATTTTCTGGTGTTATTGCAATTTTTTTAGCTCATACTATTGACAACCATCAGAAATTAAGTTCCAATATATACATGACATTAGTTTCTATTAAATCAGAATTGTTGTCTAAAAGCAATCATGTCTAGATGGGAATTATTCTTCTATAGTGATCGGGTGTGAGGTGAAAATGTTGTCTAATAAGATTTATTTGTGGCTTTTGATGTCTGTAACCCTGACAGTACAGGCGTTCTTTGGGCAAGCAGCAAATGCTACTGAAGTCAATGAAGTTGTAGAGAGCCAAGTAAATTCTGAGGAAACATATTTAGCGCAAGTTTCCAGTACAGACTTAAATTTTCAAGATGATCTAGCTCAAGTTACCAGCATTTCCCAACTATCAGACGTACAGCCCACAGACTGGGCATTTCAGGCTTTACAGTCTTTGGTAGAACGTTACGGTTGTATTGCTGGTTATCCTAATGCCACATTTCGCGGTAATCGCGCCCTGACTCGCTATGAGTTTGCGGCTGGATTAAATGCCTGTTTAGACAGAGTGAATGAACTGATTGCTACAGCCACCGCCGATGTCATTACTCGCAATGATTTAACCACTCTGCAAAGGTTACAAGAAGAGTTTTCGGCAGAATTGGCTACTTTACGTGGTCGAGTGGATGCGTTAGAAGCCCGAACTTCGGAACTGGAAGCGAATCAATTTTCCACAACTACAAAACTGAATGCTGAAGCTATTTTTGCTGTAGCTGATGTCTTTGGGGATACAAGAGCAACAGACCTGGGAGACGATGGGGGCGGTGATTTAAATCTCAATACAGTTCTGGCTAATCGCGTCCGTCTGAATTTTGACAGTAGCTTCACAGGTAGGGATCGTTTGCGAGTTCGGTTGCAATCTGGTAATTTCCCAGGATTTAATAGAAGTCGGACTGGGACTAACATGACCCGTTTGGGATTTGATACCGATACTGGCAATAACAATGTAGAAATTTCCGATATATTCTATCGCTTCCCAGTTGGTCAAAATACTACAGCTTGGTTAATTGCCAATGCTTATGGCTCTGATAACGTAGTTGAAAGTACCTTTAATAGATTATTACAAGGTGGTGGAACTGGGTCTATTTCTCGGTTTGGGCGATATAATTCCATTTATCGCTTGAGTGGAGGAGGTCCAGGAGTTGCTGTTAATCATAAATTTGGTGATAGTTTAGCTCTTTCCCTGGCATATCGAGCCTCAGATGGTAATGACCCCAGCGTACAAGCTGGGTTATTCAATGGGAAACAAGCTATCCAATCACAACTGAGTTTCCAACCAAGTCCTAATGTGGGTTTAGGTTTGACTTATGTGAACTCCTACACACCTGGTACTGCCAGCACCAATTTAACTGGTAGTATCGGCAGTGATTTTGCTAGCCGACCTTTTGCAGGTGATTCAGCTACTTTAGCTAACGCCTACGGTGTACAAGCTAGTTACCGATTTAGTCCTCGTTTCACCCTAGCAGGATGGGCTGGTTATACAAAAGCCGAAGCTTTAGCAGGTAGCGACCAAGGTAGCAAAGCAAGTATTAGAAACTGGGCGGTAACTTTAGCTTTCCCTGACTTGGGCAAAAAAGGTAACTTGGCTGGTTTTGTATTTGGTATGCCTCCCAAAGCCACCAGCAACACTAGCCCTATCGAAAATCGTCGAAACTCAGGTACTTCTTACCATTTAGAAGGTTTCTATCGTTATCGAGTTACAAATAATATTGATGTTACTCCTGGTTTGATGGTGATTCTCAATCCAGAACACAATGATAGTAATGACACACTGTGGGTAGGAGTTTTACGGACAAGGTTTAGTTTCTAATTTCAGTGGGGGCAAAAAATGTAGAGACGTTGTATATTCCGGTTATCAGTTAACTGAGATACAAGAACCCCACCCCCAACCCCCTCCCCGCAAGCGGGGAGGGGGCTATGATGTAGGGCTTTAAACCCAATTTTTCGCTAGAATCTACTCTAAGAGCTTAATTTTAGGAGTAAACCCCTGTCTTTACAATTTATTTCCCTTCCCCCTTCTACTTCTCAACCACCCGCAGGTTTAATTGTCTGCTTACATGGTTGGGGATCTAATGCTGATGATGCTGCATCTGTGTCACCGTTTTTTAATTTACCTAATCACCAGTTTTTATTTCCCAATGCACCTTTTCCTTTTCCCAATTCCCCTAAAGGTAGGGCTTGGTATGATTTGAGAAAGGAAAATATGTATGAGGGTTTGGCAGAAAGTCAGCAGTTGTTAATAAACTGGTTGCAATCTTTGGAAAGTACCACTGGTGTGCCGTTGTCGCGGACTATTTTAAGTGGATTTTCTCAAGGTGGGGCGATGACTCTGGATGTGGGGCTAAAATTGCCTCTAGCTGGATTAGTTGTCATGAGTGGATATTTGCATCCTGATATAGCGACAACAGCTAAAGGTGATTTTCCCCCGATTGTAATTATGCATGGTAGATATGATCAAGTTGTGCCACTGCAAGCGGCCTTAAAAATACGGGAAGTTACAGAGACTATGGGAATTGCGGTAAAATATCACGAATTTGATACAGGCCATGAAGTTAGCCCTGAGATGTTAGATGTGCTACGGAATTTCGTTTTGACATACTCCCCCGCATAAATGACGGGGGATTCTGGGTTCAGACAGCAATTGC
>REBL01000031.1 GCA_007692755.1 Nodularia sp. (in: cyanobacteria)
CATATTTAATTAATAGTGAAGGCGATCGCTTCATGAAAAACTATGCACCCAGTCGCATGGAATTAGCTCCTCGTGATATTACCTCACGGGCGATATCTTACGAAATTCGCGCCGGGCGTGGTGTTCATCCCGATGGAAGTGCAGGCGGTCCCTGTGTCTATCTTGACCTACGACACATGGGAAAAGAAAAAATTATGAGTCGTGTTCCCTTCTGTTGGGAAGAAGCCCACCGCTTAGTCGGTGTTGACGCAGTAACTCAGCCGATGCCAATTCGCCCCACAAATCACTATTGTATGGGTGGTATCCCAGTGAATACTGATGGACGAGTTCGCAGCAGTGGAGATAACTTAGTTGAAGGCTTTTTTGCAGCTGGTGAAACAGCTTGTGTGTCTGTACACGGTGCTAATCGTCTTGGTAGTAACTCGCTATTAGAATGTATAGTTTATGGTAAGCGGACTGGGGCGGCGATCGCTCAATATGTGCAGAATCGTAAATTACCGTCTGTCAACGAAGAACACTACATCCAAGCAGCCCAGCAAGAAATCCAAGCCTTAATAAAACAGCCAGGAAAATATCGAATTAACCAAATTCGTCAAGCCTTCCAAGATTGTATGACTGAATGCTGTGCTGTGTTCCGTACTGAAGAAGTAATGCAGGAAGGTTGGCAAAAAATTACAGAATTACAACAGCAATATCCGCAAATTTATTTAGACGATAAAGGAACCTGCTGGAATACAGAACTTGTAGAAGCGTTAGAATTACGAAGTTTGATGGTGGTAGGGCAAACAATTCTCGCTTCCGCCCTGAATCGCCAAGAAAGTCGCGGCGCACACTTCCGCGAAGATTATCCCCAGCGAGACGATCCTAATTTTCTGCAACATACAATGGCTTATTATTCACCAGCAGGTATTGATATTCAATATCGCCCCGTAGTGATTAATATGTTTGAGCCAAAAGAGCGCAAGTATTAGAAAATTTAGCCAAATTAAATCATCTCTTTTGTAGTCTTGTTTGTTACGAATACAAAGATCCCCGACTCCTTCAAGAAGTTGGGGATCTGAGCCAATATTTGTGTTTTGCAAAATACAATTCAAACCTTTCTACATAGAAAAGAAAGAAAAACTCTTCCTTTAGCAAGATACACAACATCGCAATTATGATTATATAATCGCTGTTAACGACTAATGGTTATAGTTGTTTATTCCCTAAAGTGCTTTTGTATGGGAAGAGTTTGGATATAGCTATTAAAATAGCTCTCACTCTGCGGTTTGCAAAAGTTTGATTGGTGTATTCACAGTTCACTATCGCCTCAAAATACAAAGGTAATGAAAACGACAATTTTTCGGTCTGCTCTATCATCAGTTTTTAGTGCAGCACTGGCTTGTGCAAGTATTGTGCCAATAACTCCTGTTCAAGCTCAAACTAACTGTCCCAGTGTAACTAGACCAGAAATTGCCGGACTTTTTGACCGATGGAATAGTTCTTTACAGACCGGAGACCCAAATTTAGTTACTCAAAATTACGCCAGAAATGCTATTTTGTTGCCCACAGTTTCCAACCAAGTGCGACGAAATCACGAAGAAATTCATGAATACTTTGTGGATTTCTTGCAACTACAACCCGTCGGCGAAATTAATTTCCGTAGTATTCGCCTTCATTGTGGTGTCGCGATTGATTCAGGGATATATACATTTACAGTTGTAAATAATGGTCAAAGTGAGGAAGTTCAAGCAAGATACACCTTTGTCTATAATAGAGTCGGTAATAGATGGCTAATAGCAGAACATCACTCTTCAGCTATGCCAGAAACCATTACTAGCAGTGCTGACTCAGACTTGAGTGCAAGTAATCAAATTAAGGCGGAGTGAACATACTTCTAACAAACACATTTTATAACCCTGATATAGCAAGGCTTTTAGCCAAACAAGAAAAATGTGTTTGTTTTATTCGTTGAGAGGGGATTTCATAGTTTTGACTTTTGACTTTTGACTTCCCCTCCTGGGGCGCTTATATCTTGCACCATTTGAAATCAACTACAAAACCCGCGTGGAAATCAATTTCCGCGCTCATAGCTAAAGTCCATTTTAATGGACTGAAATCTTTTCCCAGTCGTCTTTAGACGACTTTTGCTATCAGACGGGGGTTTGAACCGACCACGGGTTGTTGCGACGGGTGCAAGATGTGAACATAGGCAATTTTGCTTGACTCCTACTAGGGACAGATGTATACTAAACATCAATTAGAAGGGGAGTAGCTGCTGGCAGTAAATATTAATTTACAAGCCAGTACATCTGAGTCAACATACTGGCGATGAGCCTGGTTCAGATGACAAATAAAAAATATTTGGTAGCGAGACCTTCACTGAGTTTACACAAACAAATTGTGTGAGCTTCAGTGAAGTCTTACCACTCTCATTGAAGCTCCACACAGGTAAAAAATCCTTCAGGAGTTTGAGAGAGTGTTAACAGCATTTACCGCAGCTTTATTACTAATCACAGTTTCAGAACTAGGAGATAAAACCTTTTTTATAGCTGTAATTTTAGCCACGAAACACTCGCGACAGCTAGTGTTCATCGGTGTGGCATCCGCCTTAGCTTCGATGACAATCCTGTCGGTACTATTCGGGCGAGTGGTATCTTTTTTGCCCCAAACTTATCTTAATTATGCCGAAATAGTTTTATTTCTGGTCTTTGGTATCAAGCTGTTGTATGAAGCTAGTAAAATGCCTGCTGATAACTCTGATACAGAAGTAAATGAAGCCAAAGAGGCAGTAGAAAAAGCAGAGTTACAAACAAATGTAAAAACTCCCTTAGCAATTTTAATAGAAGCCTTCACACTCACATTTGTAGCAGAGTGGGGCGATCGCACACAAATTGCCACCATTGCCCTAGCCGCAAGATATAACGCGGTGGGAGTAGCTGCGGGTGCAGTTTTAGGACACGCCATTTGTACCGCGATCGCCGTCATTGGAGGTAAACTGATTGCCGGACGCATTTCCGAACGTCAACTCACTTTTGCCGGTGGATGTCTATTTCTCATCTTTGGTATCGTTGCTGCTGTAGAAGGAGTTTGAGAAATTGGGGACTGGGGAGAGAAGAAAAAAGTAGGTTGGGTAGAGGAACGTATGGCTAAGGCATAAGCTCCGCTAAAACGTAGTTTGCCGAAAGCATAACCCAACTCAACTAAGTATTCTTAGTGTTGGGTTTCGCCTTGTTCAACCCCACCTACGCTTATTCAGAAGATTCCTCAGAAGTAGTTTCCGGCAATTCAGCAGGCGCAGCAGGGGGAGGAGCCGCCGCCCTGTTAATTTCGTCTTTGTACTGAGCAGGTGCTAGAGCCGAGGCGCTATCAAATAAAGGTTGAGCTTCTTCTTCATTGCCCTGTTCTCTCAAAAGCATTGCTTTTGCTAAAACGGGACGAAAATCTTGAGGGTCTTTCTTAATTGCCTGATTATAGGCAGAAGTAGCTTGAGGATAGCGCTTCTGGGAAGCGTGGACAGTACCTAATAGCACCTGTACAGCCACCGTGTCCACATCATTTCCCTGTCCGGCGTTAGAGAGGGTATTTTCCAGCAAATCAACGGCAGCTTCAGGACGCTGCTCATTTAGCAACAAAGCCACCATGCCCTGCAAAGCCTTTAAATCGCCGGGTTTAGTGGTTAAAATTGAGCGATAGGCTTGAGCAGCACCTTCCTGGTCGCCCAATTGCTGCTTCGCTTGGGCTAATAGCACTCCATATTCCGTCTGTTCTGGATTGAGTTTAGCTAGTTTTTCTAGAGGCTCAATGACTCCTTGAATATCACCTTGTTTTAAACTGAGCAGTTGTAGCCTCGCCTGTAATAAGCCATTGAGCGCAGTTTGATTTTCTGGTTCCCGTTGCAAAACCAATTCATAACCTCGTACTTCGTCTTGCAACTTTGATAATTGGTCAGAGGAAGGTGCGCTGCTGCTAGTACTAGCGGTATTTTGGTTTGAGGATGACGGATTATTAATGGCGCTAATGATAGGAATGACCGAAACGCCGACAAAAGCAGTAACTGCCAGCGCTAAGATGATCCTAACTATCCAACGATTGCGCGGTTGAGACACAGTTTTGTCTTACTCCAGAATTCAAACGACATGAGCATTTACATAAATCGGAAAGCGAAAAATTTCCAAAACTTTGCGGAATACCGCCAATTGCCTGTGAATTTTATAACAAATAACTATTCACATTGCTAAAGTAAGTGATGACTTTAGGAGGAGCCGTCAGAATTGTACTTATGATATGCTTCCGAAACTAGTGTAAAGGCG
>REBL01000164.1 GCA_007692755.1 Nodularia sp. (in: cyanobacteria)
GCTAATTTTTTTGCAGACTAATGACTACATTGGCCAAAGTATGTCACGATGACAGAAGTAAAAAGCATCTTTTAAACTTGGATATTTGAGTGTGCCGAAAGCAGGCATTATTTACAATGACATTAAACCGATAGCGGGTCGCATCGCTATCGAACTGAAAGACAGTCTCACCGCAGCCGGTTGGGATGTAGTTGTCACCACAAGTATTGGTGGCATATTGGGCTACTCTAACCCAGAGAGTCCTGTGTGCCACACACCCATTGAAGGACTGACTCCTCCTGGTTTTGACTCAGAAATGAAGTTTGCTGTAGTCTTAGGGGGAGATGGCACTGTTTTAGCAGCTTCGCGTCAAGTCGCTCCGGCTGGTATTCCCCTGTTAACGGTGAATACTGGTCACATGGGATTTTTGACGGAAACTTATGTGAATCAACTGCCTCAAGCCCTAGAGCAGGCGATGGCGGGTGAGTTTGAAATCGAAGAACAATCCATGCTCACGGTGAAAGTGTTTCGCGGTGAGTCTGTGCTGTGGGAAGCTTTGTGCTTAAACGAAATGGTTTTGCATCGAGAACCATTAACTTCGATGTGCCATTTTGAAATTGCCGTAGGGCGACACGCACCAGTGGATATTGCTGCCGATGGTGTGATAGTTTCTACTCCCACAGGTTCCACAGCTTATTCTTTAAGCGCTGGTGGTCCGGTGATCACTCCGGGTGTACCTGTGTTGCAGTTAGTCCCCATTTGTCCCCACTCCCTAGCTTCCAGAGCGTTGGTATTTCCAGATACGGAAATAGTCAACATTTACGCAGTTAATGTTCCTAGACTGGTGATGGTAGTAGATGGTAATGGGGGATGTTATATTTTCCCAGAGGATCGGGTAAATTTAGAGCGATCGCCCTACAAAGTCGGATTCATTCGCCTACAACCACCGGAATTTTTCCGCATTTTGCGCGAAAAGCTCGGTTGGGGTCTACCACATATCGCTAAACCGACATCAGTAGAGTTACCCTAGTACCGCAGGCCTATTGTAGGACGGAAGTCAAAAGTCAAAAGTCTTGATTTTAGAACTTTTAAATTTTTGAAAGACTTATTTACGCCTTGCTGTAATAGTACGCTTGCTCTCTACGTACACAATCAAATTCTCAAACGCCATAACTCAATGGCTGATACTTGTATATGCTAAAACATTCAGTATCTCCATCAAACCCTTGTAGTGTCGGAATTACGAATTACGAATTACGAATTACGAATTACGAATTACGAATTACGAATTATGAATTATGAATTATGAATTATGAATTATGATGACAATTGCTCACAGTCCCTGTGTTCTGGTGATTGAAACCGATGAAAGTTTAGCAAATCAGCTGTCTTTTGATTTGCGAGAAGCCGGTTATGAAGCGATTGTGGCTCATGATGCGGCTAGCGGTTTACAATACTCCCGCGATCGCCAACCGGCTTTAATTGTTGTAGACCGGATGCTCTCAGGAGAATCAGGACTATCGTTGTGTAAAAATCTCAGAAGTGCTGGGATGTGCGCCCCTGTTTTGGTACTCATGGCCAGAGATACAGTAGATGACCGGGTAGCTTGTTTAGAAGCTGGGGCTGATGATTACGTCCTCAAGCCTTATCGCCCAGAAGACTTTTTGAAGTTGATTCGCCTGTATTTAAAACCTGAAGTTGATACGAGCGAACAGTTACGCTTTGGAGATTTAATTTTAGATGTAGCCACCCGTCGCGCCATACATAACGGGCGGACAATTGACTTAACCATGAAAGAATTTGAACTATTAAAATTCTTAATGGAACACCCCCGTGAGGTATTAACCCGTGAACAAATTTTGGAAAATGTCTGGGGTTACGACTTTATGGGTGAGTCGAATGTCATAGAAGTGTACATTCGCTATTTACGCCTCAAAATTGAAGATGAAAGTCACAAGCGCCTAATTCAAACAGTGCGCGGTGTGGGCTATGTTTTACGTGAGTCTTAAAGTTAAAATTAAAATTACTGGAAAAATTAGGAATTAAATATGGCAGATGCAAAAAACGTACTAGGGACAGACCTGGAGAGTTGCTGTACATCTCCCATGACTGGCTATTATCGCGACGGGTTTTGTAATACAGGTGGTCAAGATTTTGGGATGCACGTTGTTTGCGCCCAAGTCACAGCAGAATTTTTAGAGTATACCAAATTGCAGGGAAATGACCTCAGCACACCAGTTCCCCAATTTAATTTTCCCGGATTACGGCCAGGCGATCGCTGGTGTTTATGTGCAGCACGTTGGCAAGAAGCCTTAGAAGCAGGTGTCGCGCCTCCGGTTGTCCTTGCAGCCACCCATGCTAGAGCCGTAGAAGCCTGTTCTTTAGAAGATTTGCAAAAACACGCCGTAAAATAGGTTTTGTCAAAAAATAATTGACGGATATATAGGACTCCTATTTGATTTCTGAGCAAAATTAGGTATTGTAGGGTGTGTGAGAACGAAGTTCTTAACGCACCTTTATTAAGGGTTTGGTGCGTTACGGCTTACGCCTAACACACCCTACGTATCCGTTCAGAAATCAAACCGGATTGCTATATTTTCTGTAGAGACGGCGATTTATCGCGTCTCTCCAACCAGGCATCGGGTATCAATCCGGTAAATTACGTAGCGGTACAGTTCTCCCCTCGTAGAATTGCTTCTCAAGTTTACTTAATCCTAACCATGCGGCTCCAAGGACCAGAGGTGTGATAGTCTCAAGGGCAACGGCTAACACTGACGTAGTATCGAAATATAACCCCAATATGGGAATACTTACTAAAGCCAATACTGCTATCACACCACACCAAAATTTTAGGCGTTTAATATTAGCGATCGCACCTCGACAACTGGCACAATGGACAGTATGAGAATGATACCTCTCTAGTAGCTGTTCTTTAGGTATTGCTGGCGGGAAACTTTCACCCGGAAAAGGTTCAGCCTTGTATTGGTTCACCCACTGACGCAACTCAAACACAAAACTATCAGCTTTAGTAGCGAGATAAAACGCTTTCGTAAAATTAGGGCTACCCCCCTTCGTTGCTAAATAACGTTCTTGATAGTGCAGAAAAATTTGGTCATCTTCTAAAACACCATTTTGCCCAATATGGACATACCAGCGTGGTCTGAGTTTAATCAATAACCCCGGTAGTTTAGAGGGAAACTTAAAGGGGAAACGAGCAAATAAACGACACTCTCCCTTACGCATAGGTGTAGCATAAACACTGGTGATAACTCTGCCACGCTCCGAGTTAATATCGTGCCACATCAAAGCCGGGGCGACGAAGGTTGTCGATAACTTTCCCGTTTGATTGGGTTTTAAACCTTGCTTCCAAATGCCCTTAAATCCTTGCTTTCCCGATTCGACTACCTCCAGTTCCAAAGGTGCTGCATTTTTCCTGTTACCCACTGTTTTATGATGTGTGAAAGATATATGACTGGGGTCGAGGATATTTTCTAGCAGTGTCAGGGCATCATAGGGGATATCTCTAAATGTGTTAATTAGCACCCAACCCTCAGAAGATTCTTGCAGGGGTTCAATTGCCGGAATCTTAGTATTTATTGCATTTTCAGGTTTGCCGGCGAACACAAATAATAGTCCCTGGAATTCCCTGCTAGGTAAAGATGTCGCACAAGCACGTTTAGAAGTTTCTGCTGTGCCACCTGCAACTTGTTGGGGAATGCGTTGACAATGACCATCTCCAGAGAAAGACCAACCGTGGTAAGGACACTCTAACAGCCCATCTTCGTTAATTCTACCTTCTGAAAGCGGTGCTAATCGGTGCGGACATTGGTCTAAAAAAGCTTGCCAAGATTGAGTTTCCCTATCCCACCAAATGACAATATCTTTGTCCAACAGAGTAAACGGTGTAGGTTTAGATTTATCTAAATCTTCGAGGTAGTGGACAGGATACCATGCTTCTTGCCAATCAAAGCAATCCGGATCATCACCACCGGGAAAGATTTCTTCTACAGAATTATTGCCTAAATTAGGTTTTATCTCTAGCATTTTCTTAAATTAGAAATTTCAATTAAAAATAATAATAATAAAATCTATTTTTGCTGTTGGCTTTCTTTCCATCTGCAACGCTGACGCTAACAATACAACCCACTTTAATTATAAGCCATAATAACCAACCCGCCGGAGGTTCAAACCTCCGTCTGATAGCGAAAGTCGTCTTTAGACGACTGGGAAAAGATTTTAGTCCATTTTAATGGACTTTAGCTATGAGCGCGGAAATTGATTTCCGCGCGGTTTTTGTAGCTGATTTCAAATGGTGCAAGATGTGAATTAATTCTTCTCCTACCTCAAAAGTCAATTAACGTCGCCCCTTCTTCTCAAAATACTGCTGATGTTCTGCTGTGGCTAAATAATATTCACTCGCAGGTTTAATTTGTGTGACAATATTGTTATCAAATTTGCCCGAAATTTGAAGTTTAGCCTTTGACTGCTGCGCCATCTCTGACTGCTGCGGGTTGTGGCAAAATATCACAGACCTGTATTGTTCTCCTTTATCTGCGCCTTGGCGGTTGAGAGTCGTCGGGTCATGGATATCCCAAAATACTCTTAGCAAATCATCATAACTTACAGATTTGGGGTCATACTCCACCTGCACGACTTCCGCATGACCTGTGATTCTCGATAAGACATCTAAATAACACGGGTTAGGAAAATGCCCACCCATGTAGCCAACTGAGGTTGATTTTACGCCTTCTACTTTGCGAAATGCTGCCTCCACTCCCCAAAAACAGCCCGCACCAAAGGTCGCTTTTTCCATAACAGTTTGCAATATGAATTCTTTGAAAATACTAACGTGCTGGCTGAGGATGTTTTAAAAGTCCTCTTTTTAGTAGCAAAACGTTTTAGATCCCCCTAAATCCCCCTTAAAAAGGGGGACTTTGATTCTAGTTCCCCCCTTTTTAAGGGGGGCTAGGGGGGATCAACTCGTGCTTAACATTACAGCCAACTACTTTTAAAACATCCTCTGAAAATTAAATCTTCAGGTTTGCTTTTGATACACAGGTGCAAGCCCATCAATCGCCGGGCCATTAATTACCTTACCCTTCGCATCAAATCGCGAACCATGACAAGGACAATCCCAGGTTTCTTCGGAAGAATTCCAAGCGACAATACATTTTAAGTGGCTACAGACTGCGGAATGCTCATGCAAAGTGCCGTTTTCGTCTCGGTAGGCGGCAATTTTATTTAAGCCCTGGCGCACCACTGCACCTGTACCGGCGGGAATCTTTTCTACAGAATCAACTTCCCCTGGTGTAATCCAATCTAAATACTGAGTAGCAATGTTAATATTCTCTGAGACAAAATCACCTGTTGCGCCAATTCTGGTTCTTAATGGGTCGTAAACTTCAGCCCAGGTATTTTTTCGCCCCAAAATCATATCATTCAGCAGCATTCCCGCAATTGTGCCGTGAGTCATGCCTAAACCTGTATCACCAGTGGCGATGTAGATATTATCCTCATCTAGGGGGTTTTTGCCAATGTAGGCAATGCCATCATCAGCGTTCATTACCTGACCCGACCAGCGAAATAACCTCTCTGTCGCCATTGGGAAACGTTCTCTTGTCCACACTTCTAGTCTGGCATATCGGGCATCAGCATCATTAGCTTGTCCGGTCTTGTGGTCTTCGCCACCCACAATCAAAAAATCAGATTGTTCATCGAGATTTTGCAGGCGGATGTAGTGGTAGGGGTCGAGAGTATCCCAGTAAAGGGCTTTGGTAATTGAACCACGAGGAACTTTGATACCAATCACAAATGTCATGTAAGCCGCCTGCTTGAAGTGCATGGTAGCTACGTTACTAATGGGGGAATTGGTGGCTACAACGACAGCATCAGCTGTGACTACTTGACCATTGCTGGTTTCTACACGGGCGGTTAGACCACCGGAAATTTTTTGTACGTGGGTTCCTGTATAAATTCTCCCACCACGCCGTTGAATTGCTTGCGCTAATCCAGCTAGGTATTTCAGGGGGTCAAATTGTCCTTGGTGGGGAAAGCGCAGACACATTCCTGTGTCAAAGCCATCTAGTGGTGCTTGTGGGACAAGTTCCACACTCGTTAGTCCGGCGCGGTGTGCTGCGGCTAATTCTCGTTCCATCTCATCCACAGATTCCAGGTCAGGGGGAAAGAGATAACCGTTGAGTCGCTCAAAGTCACAGTCGATTTGTTCACGAGATGCGATCGCCTGTATCATATCAATTGCTTTGGTATGACTTTGGGCAATCTGCTTTGTTCGTTCTTGACCGTGGATATCCTCAAGTTCATAGTAGTAATGATACAAGACATTTGAGAGGTGTGCCGTTGTTCGGCAAGTTTGACCACCACCAATAGGGCCATCATCTAGCACCACTACTGATTTACCTTCACGACTTAACATATAAGCAGTGGACATTCCCGCCATCCCTGCACCGACGACGCACACATCAGCATGAATGTTTTGGTCCAGTACAGATTGATCTGGTACATCTGCTGTGGTCATCCAAATAGAAGTTGTTTTCCCAGAGTCGTTTTGCATATTTTTGTACATTTCCCAGTTGAAAGTAGCTTGCTGGTAGAATTTTTTTGTTTGAGAAACAATTGCCCCGACAGGTTATTTTCAAAATAAATTTACCTATGATTATAGTTTTAGTTATTAACTGATATATCTGCTTCACGATAGACTTGAAAAATATACTTTTCTGTAGAAGAAAAATTTAACTTTTACCTATATGCAACTGCTATTTAATTTCTAGAACACCTGCATAAATATTTATCGGTTTTTTTTGAAGTCTTATTATGTATCTCTTGCAGATAAGCAATTATGATTCCCCCAGGCAAGTTACCGGAAATAAAATTCAGTTAGGATGTATATAACAATATTTCTTGAGATACATATTTCTTTACTACTCATGAAAATTCACCTAAATGTTAATATTTTGCTATAAGGTTCGATTCGGCAAATAGCATATATCAAAAATTATTAATTTTAATTTGACTTAATTTAGATCAATAATTTCAAACTGCTGAATAACTCAATCTGATAGCAAAATCTTTGGGAGGATATATGCCGCAATATTTTGGAAAATTACCTGTAACTCACCAGCCTTGGACAACTATGGGGACGGTGCAAGTTGTGAATAGAAACGAACGCACTATCAGTTTTGTCTGTGGTGATGCGCTGCTGATAATCAGCGTACTTGCAGCTAATTTAGTCCGTGTGCGCCTGACACCAACGGGAAAGTTTATTCCCCGTCGTCCTTGGGCGATCGCATTAGATGATTCAGAATGGGCGACAGTACCTTTTGAGGTCAGGGAAACTGAAACAACCGTAGAAATTATTACAGTCCAAATGCGCGTGTGTGTGCATAAGCAAAACTGCCAGATTACTTGCTTTGATAAAGCCAATCGTCCATTTGCCCAAGATGCGGAAAGCAGTATGGGTTGGCGAATGGGTGCTGTTGCAGGATGGAAGAAAATTGCCCCCAATGAACATTTTTATGGCTTTGGTGAACGTACAGGTTTTCTGGATAAAATCAGCCAAATTAAAACTAACTGGACAGTTGATGCCTTAGATTATGATGCCCTCACTGACGCAATGTACCAGGCTATTCCGTTTTTTATGGCTTTGCGTCCTGATGTGGGTTACGGTATATTTTTGAATTCCACCTTCTGGAGTCAGTTTGATATGGGGGTATCACAAACTGATATTTGGAAGATGGAAACTCATGGGGGTGAATTAGATTATTACATCATTTATGGCCCTGAACCAGCAAAGATTATGCGTACATACACGCAGTTAACGGGGAGGATGTCGTTACCGCCAAAATGGTCTTTGGGCTATCATCAATGTCGTTGGAGTTACGATTCCGAAAATGTAGTGCGGGAACTGGCGCGAGAATTTCGCCAACGCCGCATTCCTTGCGATGTCATTCACCTCGATATTGACTATATGCATGGTTATCGGGTGTTTACCTGGAGTCCTCAACGCTTCTCCAACCCAGAAAAATTAATTGCTGATTTGTCTGAAGATGGTTTTAAAACAGTCACAATTATTGACCCAGGTGTGAAGTATGAACCAGAAGCTAACTATCACGTTTTTGACCAAGGAATAGACCAGGATTATTTTGTGCGTAAAGCTGATGGAGTCTTATTTCACGGCTATGTTTGGCCGGATAAGGCTGTATTTCCTGACTTTTTGCGGACTGATGTGGGTAACTGGTGGGGTGATTTACACAAAAGTTTGACAGATATTGGTGTGGCAGGAATTTGGAATGATATGAATGAACCTGCTATAGATGATCGTCCTTTTGGGGATGGTGGTCAAAAAATCTGGTTTCCTTTGGATGCACCCCAAGGTATAAATTCAGATCATGAAGAGGTGCATAATTTGTATGGTTTGATGATGGCGAAATCATCTCATCAAGGTTTGGCGCGTCATCGTCCCACCGAGCGCTCGTTTGTGTTAACGCGAGCGGGTTATGCTGGTGTGCAGCGTTGGTCTGCTGTGTGGATGGGAGATAACCATTCTTTGTGGGAGCATTTGGAAATGTCTTTGCCCATGCTGTGCAATATGGGACTTTCGGGTGTCGCTTTTGTGGGTTGTGATATTGGTGGGTTTGCAGGTAACGCTACACCGGAATTATTCGCCCGTTGGATGCAGGTAGGTATGCTTTATCCTTTAATGCGTGGTCATTCGGCTTTATCTACAGCGCGTCATGAACCTTGGGTATTTGGCGACTTGGTGGAAAATATCTGTAGAGAATATATTAATCTGCGTTACCAATTATTACCATACATTTACAATCTTTTTTGGGAAGCCGCCACAACAGGCGCACCGATTATTAGGCCACTACTATATCATTTCCCTAATGATCCTCAAACCTACAGCCTCTACGATCAAGTTTTACTGGGTGCGTCGCTGATGGCTGCACCAATTTACCGCCCTGGAGTTGAGCATCGCTCTGTTTACTTACCTGAAGGTATTTGGTATGACTGGTGGTCTGGTGAACGTTACGTAGGAAAAACTCACATTCTGGCTCATGCACCATTAGAAAAAATGCCTCTTTATGTCCGTAGTGGTGCAATTATCCCCATGCAACCTGTGAGCCAATATGTTGATGCCGAACCACTGAAATACATCCGTTTGCGAGTTTGGCCTGGGAATGGGAGATATACCTTTTTTGAAGATGATGGACATACATTTGAGTATAAAAATCCAACTTTTTCCCTGAGAAATATCAATATATTTACACAAGGTAAGCAAACAATCGTGGAAATTGGTCACCGGGAAGGAAAATGGACTCCGACACCGCGTGAAATAATTGTAGAACTGGTTGGCGTTGGCGAGCAGCGCTTCCCAGATGATGGACAGGGACGTAGCCTAAAATTTTGAAATTATGTTTAGAGACAGATGATTTTGTCTCCATTATTCTCTAATCTAGACTCTAGAAGTCAAAAATATGTATATAGGTAGAGAAAAAATTGATCAATAGCGGGTAGCCTAAATTACTTAGTTCTCTCAATTTTATTTTTTAAGCAGTATTACACATTACTACGCTAAATAGTTCGGTGGTAAAAACTTCAATGTTCAACATCAACCGCTTGCAACTGCAAGATTTAAATAGATTACAAGTGGCGCAAGTTGCGAGTGCGATAGCGGTATTAGCCGGTGTTTTGGTGCTGTTGGGCTGGTTTTTTGACCTTGATTTTCTCAAGAGGTTCGGCGATACCAGTTTAGTGACAATGAAGCCTAATGCAGCTGTAGGCTTTGTACTATCTGGTGCATCGTTATGGATGTTGCAGGTTAGTCAAGTTCATCGGGACAGTTCCAAGGTTGTTTACTTACGTGGCGCGAGAATTTGTGCTATAATTGCTACCTTAATTGGTTTACTCACAATCAGTCAATATTTGTTCGACTGGAATTTGGGCATTGACGAGTTACTATTTCAGGATAAACCAAATGCTATATTTACATCCCATCCAGGGCGAATGGGGTTTAATACTGCTTTAAACTTTATCTTGGTAGGTATAGCTTTATTAATTTTGGCACATCCTAAAAATCGTCGTAATGATTGGTATGTGCAAATTTTGTCCTTGATAGCAGCTTTGATTTCTTTACAGGTATTAATCAGCTATGCCTATAAAGTACAATTGTTCTCCCGCATTGCCATATATACAACATCAATGGCATTAAATACCGCCTTCACGTTCATTGTGCTTTGTGTCGGTATTCTATGGGCGCGTCCAGATAAGGGAGTTATGCAAGTAGTCATGAGTGATAACTATGGCGGCTTAATTGCTCGTCGTTTACTGCTGGCCGCGATCGCTATCCCATTAGTTTTAGGCTGGTTTATCCTCCAAGGTCAATTAGCCGGAAAATACGGTTCAGCTTTTGCTTTATCACTGTTTGCCATTATCTTAATTATAATTTTTACCATTTTTATTTGGCAAAGTTCAGCCGTAATTTCTCGCCTGTGTCGTCAACATGATGAGGCGCAAAAAAAACTCCGGGCTTATGAAGAAAAACTCAGAAGTTTTGTAGATGCTAACATCATTGGGATTAAGTTTGGTGATGTGTATGGGGGTATTCACCGAGCGAACGACGCATTTCTACAGATGATTGGCTATACGCGTGAGGATCTCTTAACAGGTCGGTTAAGTTGGCGAAAGATTACACCGCCAGAGCATCTATACTTAGATAAACAAGGAATCGCTGAAGCCCAGGAAAATCCTAACGGTGCTTGCACACCCTATGAAAAAGAATACATTCACAAGGATGGTAGACGGATTCCGGTTTTAGTGGGTTACGTGCTGGTAGGGGAAAATCGAGAAGAATCAGTGGTGTTTATTCTCGACTTAAGCGAACGCCAGCAAGCAAAACAACAAATCATCCAACTAAATAAAGATTTACAGCGGCGCGTCGCTGAATTACAAACCTTATTTCAAGTTATCCCCATTGGTATTGGTATTGCTGAAGATGCGGAGTGCAAAACTATTAGAGCTAACCCCTGTTTGGCTCGACAATTGGGGGTTTCACAAGATAAGAATGCCTCCCTCAGCGCTCTGGGTGCAGAAAAACCGACAAATTTTAAAGTGTACCGCGAGGGTAGAGAATTATTACCAGAAGAACTACCCATGCAGTACTCTGCTGCTCATGGCGTGGAAGTTCTCAATTTTGAACTGGATATCGTCCATGAAAATGGCAAAGTTGTGAAGTTGCTCGAACACGTCGCCCCATTGTTTGATGAAGAGGGTAACAGCAGAGGTAGTATTGGCGCATTTTTGGATATTACTGAGCGTAAGCAGGTAGAGGAAACCATCCAAAATCAGCAGAAATGGCTGGAAAATGTGTTACATAAAATGCCTCTACCATTACTGTTTATTGAACCAGAAACGGGGCGGGTAACTTTTGCTAATCGAGCTGCTGACCAATTAGCTGGAGGTGAGTTTCCTAAAGATGTACCAGTGGAAGAGTATAACAACTTTTACCACTGCACAGATGTGGACGGAAATCGCCTTTCTAACGAGCAAATGCCTGGGGTACGACTAGCCCGTGGGGAACGTTTAGATGGATTGGAGGTAGATTGGTATACGAATGGATCTGTGCGCTCGATTCTAGTATTTGCTGATACTTTACCCGCTATGCACGGTCATCCGGCTACTTGTGTATCAGCCTTCCAAGACATTACCAATATCAAGGAAATAGAAAAAGCTAAGATATTAAACTACAAAAGGTTACAGCTGCTGTTTAGCATATCCAGTGATTTATTATCTAGTCAGCAGCCAGTAGCACTGATTCACAGTTTCTACCAAAAACTGGCCGAACAGATTGGTTTGGATGTTTACGTTAACTATTTAGTTGAAGAAAACTCTCAGGTAATGCGTCTAGCATCCTTTTCAGGCTTTGCTGAGGAGATCGCTCAAGAATATGAGTGGCTGAATTTTGGTCAATCAGTGTGCGGTACTGTAGCCCAAGAACGCCGTTGTATTTATATAGAAAATGCTCAACAATCGACTGACCCAAAAACAGCATTACTTCGGGAATTAGGGATTACAGCTTGTTATAGTTACCCATTAATCGCATCGGAACGGCTGTTGGGTACTCTTTGTTTTGGTAGCCGTAGTTGCTCTAGTTTCACTGAAAATCAAAAAGGCATGATGCAAGCCGTTTGTGATCAAATTGCGATCGCGATGGAAAGAACGAGCTTAATTGCTTCTTTGCAGCAGCAAACTGAGCAGTTGCGACAAGCCAACCGGATGAAGGATGAATTTCTGGCGATATTATCCCATGAGTTGCGATCGCCCCTGAATGCTATTCTCGGCTGGGCGCAACTGTTGCGATCGCGCAAACTCAGCGAAATTCAGATGGGGAAGGCTATAGAAACGATTGAGCGCAATGCGAGGACGCAAACTCAGCTGGTAGAAGATTTACTCGATATCTCGCGGATGATTAGAGGTCAGTTGCATCTCAATGTTTGTACCTGCGATTTGGTTCCCTTAATTGAGTCAGGAATTGAGACAGTCAACCTAGCCGCCCAAGCCAAAGAAATTAATTTGAGTTTTTCCCTCACCCCTTCCCCAGAAATACAGTCGGATCATTCGAGATTTTTAGTAGCTGGTGATATTGAGCGTTTACAACAGGTCACCTGGAATTTATTGTCTAATGCAATTAAATTTACACCTATCGGCGGTAGGGTAGAAATTACACTTTCCCAGACAATTGATCATGGTGAAGAATTACTGAGTAATGGGCATCAAGGATTACCAATGACTAGCTATGCTCAAATCCAAGTTAAGGATACAGGTATTGGTATCAAGCCGGAATTTCTACCTTATGTTTTTGACCGCTTTCGTCAAGCCGATAGTTCCAGTACGAGGACTTATGGCGGGTTAGGTTTAGGTTTAGCAATCGTACACCATTTAGTCGAATTGCATGGCGGCACTATCCATGTAGATAGTCCGGGTGAAGACCAAGGCGCAACCTTTACCGTTAAGTTACCACTGTTATTAGAAAGTAAGGCAGTTATTTCTGATTCAGTCATTAGCAACAATGCAGATTTTGCTGATCCGTCCCAGGTTCCCTCTCTTTTAGGTGTGCGGGTGCTGGTGGTCGATGACGAAATGGACACTCGCGATTTTATCACTACGGTACTGCAACAGTGCCAAGCCGAAGTCAAAGCGGTAGAATCGGTTTCAGAGGCATTACAAGTCATTAGAGACTGGAAACCAGATGTTTTAGTCAGTGATATTGCTATGCCGGAAGAAGATGGTTATTCCTTAATTCGCAAGGTGCGATCGCAATCACCAGAACAAGGCGGCAAAATTCCCGCCGCAGCATTAACAGCGTATGCTAGAGCAGAAGACCGCACAAGAGCTATTCAAGAAGGATATCAGCTACACTTACCTAAACCCATTGAGCCGGCTGAGTTAGCTACAGTGGTAGCGAGTCTTGTAGTTCGTAGTTCGTAATTCGTAGTTCGTAATTCGTAATTCGTAATTCGTAATTCGTAATCATAGCCTCCTCCTCGCTTGCGGGGTGGGGGTTGGGGGTGGGGTTCTTATTCCCGACCAAACTAAAAAACGCTATATTGCAGTGCTATCAGCTTGTGCTTGGAGAAGTATTATATGTCGTTTGTGCCGTTACATATTCATAGTGATTACAGTTTACTCGATGGAGCCAGTCAGCTACCGGAATTGGTAGATCATGCGATATCTTTGGGGATGAAGGCGATCGCACTCACCGATCACGGTGTCATGTATGGTGCGGTAGAATTGATTAAAATCTGCCGTAGTAAGAGTATTAAGCCAATTATTGGCAATGAAATGTATATTATTAACGGCGATTTCACGAAACAAGAACGCCGTCCTAAATATCATCAAGTCGTTTTAGCTAAAAATACCAAAGGTTATAAAAACTTAGTTAAGATTACCACAATTTCCCACCTCGAAGGTGTTCAAGGTAAAGGCATTTTTTCTCGTCCTTGTATTAATAAAGATTTACTCAAACAATATCGAGAAGGTTTAATAGTCACCAGTGCTTGTTTAGGTGGAGAAATTCCCCAAGCTATCCTCAGTAATCGACCAGATGCGGCGCGGAAAATTGCCAAATGGTATAAAGAAATATTTGGTGATGATTATTATTTAGAAATTCAAGACCACGGTTCCCAAGAAGACCGCATTGTTAATGTTGAAATCGTTAAAATTGCGCGAGAATTAAATATTAAATTTATTGCTACTAACGATTCTCATTTTATCTCTTGTTTTGATGTCGAAGCACACGACGCTTTACTATGCATTCAAACTGGACAGCTAATTAGTGAAGATAAACGGATGCGTTATAGCGGCACAGAATATCTCAAATCTGCCGATGAGATGAAGCAGCTATTTCGTGACCATTTACCAGATGATATCATTGCCGAGGCGATCGCCACCACCGAAGAAGTAGCCGATAAAGTGGGCGTTTACGATATTATGGGTGATCCTCAGATTCCCACACCACCCATTCCCTCTGGTCATACTGCTGACACTTACGCCGAAGAAGTAGCTTGGAACGGATTATTAGAAAGATTAAATCGCAAATCCCGCAGCGAAGTAGATCCAGTCTATAAAGACAGATTGGAATATGAATTAAAAATGCTGCAAACAATGGGTTTTTCCACCTACTTTTTAGTCGTGTGGGATTACATCAAATTTGCCAGAGATAATAATATTCCCGTGGGGCCTGGTCGTGGTTCTGCTGCTGGTTCTTTGGTTGCGTATGCGATGAAGATTACCAACATTGACCCAGTACATCATGGCTTACTATTCGAGCGATTCTTGAACCCAGAACGTAAATCAATGCCTGATATTGATACAGACTTCTGCATTGAAAAACGAGATAAAGTGATTGAATATGTCACAGAAAAGTACGGTAAAGATAGAGTCGCTCAAATCATTACTTTCAACCGTTTAACTTCCAAAGCCGTGTTAAAAGATGTTGCCAGAGTATTGAATATTCCTTATGGGGAATCAGACAAAATGGCGAAATTAATTCCAGTAGTGCGGGGGAAACCCACGAAACTGAAAGTGATGATTTCGGATAAAACCCCATCCCCGGAATTTAAAGAAAGATATGATAATAATCCCCATGTGCGCCATTGGCTTGATATGGCCATCCGCATTGAAGGAACCAATAAAACCTTTGGTGTCCACGCCGCAGGGGTTGTAATTTCTGCTGACCCTTTAGATGAGATTGTCCCCCTTCAGAAGAACAATGACGGCTCAGTAATTACCCAATATTTCATGGAAGACTTGGAATCAATGGGTTTGTTAAAAATGGATTTTCTAGGGTTACGTAACCTGACGTTAATTCAAAGGACAATTGATTTAATTGAAGAAACCAGCGGCTATCGCATTGACCCAGATAATATTACAGGTGATGAAAGAAAATCCCAAAAAATCCTAGCGAAAGGTGAACATAATAACCTACCCAAAGATGTCAAAAAATCCTACGAACTTTTAGAAGCTGGGGATTTAGAAGGAATATTTCAATTAGAATCTTCGGGAATGCGTCAAATAGTCCGAGATTTAAAACCTTCTAATATTGAAGATATTTCTTCTATTTTGGCACTGTATCGACCAGGCCCCTTAGATGCGGGATTAATTCCCAAATTTATTAACCGCAAACACGGACGGGAAGCAATTGATTATCAAAGTGCTATTTTAGAACCCATCCTGAATGAAACCTATGGAATTATGGTTTATCAAGAGCAAATTATGAAAATTGCTCAAGATATGGCTGGATATACTTTAGGACAAGCCGACTTGTTGCGCCGCGCTATGGGTAAGAAAAAAGTTTCTGAGATGCAGAAACAGCGAGAAAAATTTGTCGATGGTGCGGCGAAGAATGGAGTTAAAAAACAAGTAGCTGATGAATTATTTGAGCAAATGTTGAAGTTTGCCGAATATTGTTTAAGCTATGATACAGAGATTTTAACAGTAGAATATGGCTTGATGCCCATTGGCGAGATTGTCGAAAAATCCATTGAGTGTAGTGTATACAGCGTTGATAATAATGGTAATGTTTACACTCAACCCATTGCACAGTGGCACAATCGGGGGCTACAAGAAGTATTTGAATATACTTTAGAGGATGGTTCGATGATTCGCGCTACAAAAGACCATAAATTTATGACCAGTGACGGGCAAATGTTGCCAATTGATGAAATATTTGCCCAGGAATTAGATTTGCTGCAAGTTCAAGGTTTACATAGTAATTATACTTAAAATTTTATTCAATTTTAGAGAATTGCCAACGGGAAATTGGAATGAATGGTCTCGCGATTTCTCTCTCCCAAATAATGTAAATCTTGTGGGTGAGGGCAAAGATGCCCGCCCTTGTTTCAGTAGTTATACATATACACTCGGATCAGTTTTTTTCTTCCAGTGTTTTGGCTGGTATTTCAATTGCTTTAATATCAATTGTACCGTCTGGTGTGAAGCGCTGAAAATGACCTTGTGTGACTGATAACTGCTCGCCACAATTAGGACACTGCAACTGAGTGTTATTTAAACCTGTAAATTCATAATTGCATACAGGACACTGATCATTAACTAAATTGCGTTTTAGCCACCAGCGAAACCCTAAGAAGGCAACAACGGGTGTCAAGAACAGCAAACCAAAGATAATTAACAACGAATTCACCAACCACCCTAAGCCTAATGATGCTAGCAACCAGAAAACTGCTAACACAGTGAGCCAAGGGCGGAGATTTTCAAGACTCAATTGCAAAGATTTAAGGCTCATTTTTTAAATTATTGTCTTGCTCTCCTTCTAGGATAGCGAGTTTAATTGAGAGTCAAAAGCCCACAGTCAACTACCAAAAGTCAAGAAATATTAATTGCGTCCTGAAACTATGGGACTACGACTCATGACAAAAGTAGTTCTCGTAAACGCTGTTGAAAAGTTTCTATGCCGAAAAGAGCGATCGCTTGTTCTCTGAGCCATTCCCCATCACAACGCTGATCTTTACCTTGCAAAATTTCAATACAAGCTGTTGCTACCGCTTCTGGGTCGCGGTGTGGGACTCGCCATCCGAGTTTACCATCCTGCAAAGGGTCAGCCGAACCATCGTCATCACCGGATAGCACTGGTAAACCGCAAGTCATCGCTTCTAGATAAACAATCCCAAAACCTTCCTGAGAGGGCATAATATAGGCATCAGCGAGGCGATAGTGGGCTATTAACTGTTCTGTAGGCACAAAACCCGCAAACACGACGCGATCGCTCACTCCTAAATCTTCTGCTAGTTGGGCTAATCGTGGTTGGTCATCGCCCCGACCAATGACCAAATATTTTATTTCTGGGAAAACTTCAGCGATTTGGGGTAGGGCGCGAATCGTCACATCTACACCTTTATAAATATCTCCTGACCACAGTCGCGCCACGGTCATTAATACTTTAGTACCACCTAAGCCATACTGCTCAATTAATTCTGGCTGTTTAGAACCAGGAGTAAATTGATCGCCATCAATGGCACAAGGTAAAATTTTGATTTGATCAGGATTTAGACCATTGGCAGCACAAGCGCGATCGCGGCTATAGCGGCTAATTGTCCAAATGGCATTGGCTGAGGCTAGAGCCTTTCTTTGACTGTTTTTCAGAGGTTCCCAAACTTCCTTACCATAAGTGAGGACTGTATAAGGAATGCCTAACGGCTGACATAAAGTTTTAATTAGTACAGCTAAATTAATATGACCACAATAAACGTGCCGGGGGCGTTTTTGCATCAAAAACTTCACCAAAGCCCCTGCCATTTTCAGCCTCCCCATTTGAGGCAATTTATTTTGAAAGTAATGAAATTTTAAACTATCAGACTCCCAAGGATTTGATTCGTCAAAACTATCTCGCAACAAAAAAACTTCTGCTCTACATTCAGGATGAAATCCGGCATAAGCACGAAAAACATCCTTGACATAGGATTGAATACCACCTTCGCGGGCAAAAATCTCTAAAAATACAAAGACATGGTGAGCTGGTTTCTTAAGTTTCTGCTCTGGATTTTGCCTTTCTGGAACTGTATCAGCTTGCATTTAAACTTCACTAACACTAAATTACGAGAAAAATCAAGTATTTTTAAGTTGACAATTTCTTGTCAACCCTGATGATTTTAATCTTCTCTAGCATATTTTAGTATCAGTAAACAATTTTTACCATCTGTACTGCGTTCGTAAACAACATGGTCAGCCAATCTTCGCAGAAGAAACCAGCCATATCCCCCGACTTGGAGAGTCCCTGGCTGTGGCTCTGCGATCGCATCGGGATTGAAGGGCTTTCCTTGATCCCAAATTCTCACCTCCAGTCTATCAATCCACAGACTAACTTCAATCTCTATGGTCGTTTCTGGTGGTAAAGCACCATGAGCGTGACGAACTGCGTTGGTAAAACCTTCAGCTAATGCTAAATTGAGGCGATAAAGTTGGCTTTCTGACCAGCCAAGTTGAGACAAATATTTTAAACAGAATTGCTCAAACCATTGTTGTACGTTGTTTAGGAGCTTTAGTTCGCTCTTCACCGCCAGATGGTCGTGCTGCACTATGCTAAGCATTGACCTTGACTTGAATATAAGTTTAGTGAAAAATGCCTGTATTTATGGCTTTTTAGTGAATTTCGAGTTTTGAATATAGTTTCTTTCCAAAACTAAAAATCTTAAATTCTACCTGGATTACTAAAATTGACACCTGTACGTTTCAAAATTACATCGGCCAAAAGTATGAGCAGCTTTCAAATCACACTTGAGTGGTGATTGCTTCAGCAGTTGTTAGCAAGTTAGCTTCTGCCATCAACTACTAAATTTGGGGGATGATTGATCTGAAAACGACAGGTGTCAAAGGCTATTCGCTGCCTAGTTTAGAACAATCCCAATGTCAAGGATTTATCCAAAGGTAAAGCAGCACCAATACCTAGCCACAGGGTGACAAGTGTACCAAAAAGGAACACTGTAGTCGCAACTGGACGACGGAAAGGATTTTGGAACTTGTTCACGTTCTCAATAAAGGGAATGAGGATTAGTCCCAGAGGCACAGCCGCCATTGCTAACACTCCTAAGAGTTTGTTAGGAAGCGATCGCAACATCTGGAATACAGGATACAAGTACCACTCTGGTAAAATTTCCAAAGGTGTGGCAAAAGGATTTGCTGGTTCACCTGTCATTGCCGGATCTAGCACAGCTAGAGCCACAATACAAGCAAATGAACCCATGATCACAATGGGAAATACATACAGTAGGTCATTAGGCCAAGCGGGTTCACCATAGTAGTTGTGACCCATGCCCTTGGCGAGTTTAGCTCTTAACTGAGGATCACTCAGATCGGGTTTTTTTTGCGTTGACATATTTTTATGCGCTCTCCTGCTCAAATTCAGTTAAAGCATTTGTGAAAGCCACAAGCTATGAGACCAACCCATTACAGTACGGCGTAAATAGCACAACCATCTCAAATCATTTTTGACTTTTGACCCCTCGACTTTGCTCAGGGTAGACTTTTGACTTTTGACGAACGCCTGGTGGGGGTTTACAGCTTTCAGCTTCAAATACAAGTCTTTGCTCTTATTGTCGCTTATAAGATATTATTTTCTGATTTCTCATAAGTTTAAAACAAACATTTGCATCTGGAAACTGAAAGCTGTGGCCTTTTTGCATTTTGGCTTAATTATTAGATTACAAAGGTCCAGAAATACCTTGCTTGCGGATCATCAAGAAGTGGAACAGCATGAACACCGCAATTAACCAAGGTAGTACAAAGGTGTGAGCGCTATAGTAGCGAGTCAGCGTTGCTTGACCAACACTAGAACCACCGCGTAACATATCAGAAATAAAAACGCCAACTACCGGAATTGCTTCTGGTACGCCGCTGACGATTTTTACAGCCCAGTAACCAACTTGATCCCAAGGTAGGGAATAACCTGTAACACCAAAAGAAACGGTGATTACAGCTAGGATGACACCACTAACCCAAGTCAACTCGCGGGGCTTTTTGAAGCCACCTGTGAGGTATACCCGGAAAGTGTGCAAAATCATCATTAACACCATCATGCTGGCAGACCAGCGGTGAATGGAGCGAATCAGCCAGCCGAAGCTGACATCATTCATGATGTACTCTACCGAAGAGTAAGCTTCAGCCACTGTGGGCTTATAGTAGAACGTCATCGCAAATCCAGTGGCAAACTGAATTAGAAAGCAAACTAGGGTAATTCCGCCCAAGCAATAAAAAATATTGACATGGGGGGGGACATACTTGCTAGTTACGTCCTCAGCGAGCGCTTCAATCTCTAAGCGCTCCTCAAACCAGTCGTAAACGTTGGCCATACAATCTCAAGTTCCTAAAAATCGGTTGCGGTTGATCAATCTCCCAATTAACAAGTTTGGGATTTTCACAAAGGGGAGTTTGTTCTTTTGCTTTTCAGCCTTCAGAATGATAAGACTTTTCAGAAACTTAACACTCTGTAAATATGGAATATATTGCGTTGTCTTGGCAAGCCAACACCGAAAATGCTGGTTCCAGGTGGATCTTATCGTTTGCTGAGTGGAATCCACCTCATCAGTTTTGTCAACAAGTTGATGAGAGGAATGCACCACTTCTATAAAAAAAGTAACATAGTTGAGATATAGATTTCATCAACGACGAGTTAACTAGGCATTTTTCGGCAGTGTTTCTCGGCAATTTGGGATCAGGTGGAATTTGGAAATGGGGTTCATGCAAAAACAGGTTTTTCGGCTAGGATTTTCACTGCTATTGGCGTTTTGGTTAGCTTTGGGCGCTCTCATCCAACCAGCAGTAGCTTTAACGGATGAGCAAAAACTAGTTTCAGAAGTTTGGCGAATTGTCAATCGGACTTATCTAGATGAGACCTTTAATGATCAAAATTGGTCGCAGGCGAGGCAAAAGGCGCTGGAGAAGCCGCTAAAAGATCATGAAGCCGCTTATGCCGCCATTCAGAAAATGCTCAAAACTCTGGGTGATCCGTTTACCCGCTTTTTAGACCCGGAACAGTACCGCAGTTTGCAAGTGAATACTTCTGGTGAACTGACTGGGGTGGGGTTACAAATTGCTCTCAACCCAGAGACAGGAAAGCTGGAAGTAGTGACTCCCATTGTGGATTCACCAGCAGATATAGCCGGGATTCAACCTCGCGATCGCATTCTCAAAATTGAAGGACTGCTCACAGATAATTTGACTCTTGACGAAGCCGCGACCAGAATGCGGGGGCCTGTTGGTAGTACCGTCACACTCTTGATTGAACGAGATGGCATCGGAGAAAAAGAAGTCAGAATAGTGCGCGATCGCATTGAGCTTAATCCTGTGGTAGCAGACCTGCGTCTTTCTCCTCAAGGCACGCCCATTGGCTACCTGCGCCTGACTCAATTCAACGCTAACGCCTCAATGGAATTAGCACACGCTATTTCTAGTTTAGAGAAAAAAGGCGCGGCTGCCTATGTTTTAGATTTGCGAAATAATCCTGGTGGGTTATTACAATCAGGAATTGAAATTGCCCGTCAGTGGTTAAATTCCGGTACCATCGTTTACACGGTAAATCGCCAAGGTATTCAAGGCAGTTTTGAATCATTTGGCCCAGCCTTGACAGATGATCCTCTGGTGATTTTAGTCAATAAAGGAACCGCTAGCGCCAGTGAGATTCTCGCCGGAGCGCTGCAAGATAACGGTCGTGCGAAGTTGGTCGGGGAAACTACCTTTGGTAAAGGCTTAATTCAGTCCTTGTTTGAATTATCCGATGGTTCTGGCTTGGCAGTCACAATTGCTAAGTATGAAACACCTAAGCACCAAGATATTAACAAATTAGGAATTAAGCCAGATACAGTGATTTCCCAAGAATCCATCACCCGCGCCCAGATTGCCACAGAAGCAGACTTGCAATATCAAGCAGCCCTGGAATTATTAAAGACAAATTCCGTGTTGGCGGGAGTGGGAAGTGGGGAGTAAGAAGAGGCAGGGGAGCAGGGAGCAGGGAGCAGGGTGCAGGGGGGAGAAGATGGTAACTTCCTAATGACTAATGACCAATGACCAATGACTAATGACCAATGACCAATGACTAATGACTAATGACTAATAACCAATGACTAATGACTAATGACAAGACGCTGGTAAGCATTATCTATGAGACGCTTCCCTCTGAGAAAACCTGTGTTAGCACCGGGACAAATGTACTGGAGTGTTTCTGGTGTGAAACGTTCTAGTATGAATTGAAGACTTTTAATTTGTCTCGGCCAGTGAAAGGTTTTGGCTGTGCGAAACGTTACTGGTTCGCCTTCCGCGTTGGGAACCAAATGGCGGCCAGAAAATAGCACACCTCCCAAATTACTGTAGTAAAGACAAGATGAACCGGGCGAATGGCCAGGTGTCCAAATTACCCCAGATGTGGAATTGAGTGTGAATTCCTGGGTAAAGCTGGTGACGGTTAATCCAGGTAATAAATAAGCTTCTTGCTCTTGAATTAGGACTTCACAGCCAAAGGTTTGCTGAATTTCGACTGTTTTACCAATAGCATCTCGATGAGTGAGAAATAACCACCGCACTCCACCATGCGATCGCAAAAAATCTTGATTTGTTTGGTCGTTAGCAGGAGAATCGATCAGGATATTGCCTTCGTTTCCTACAATAAGGTAAGAGGTTCCCCCTAATGTGTCCCGATTTGGTGGAAAAGCAAAGACGCTATCTAGCACCGGACGAGGTTGCTTCGCTGTCTGACTTGGCTGTTGAGATAAGGGGCGCATGAGCAAAAACCGCAGATGAGGAGTGGTAAAAATTGGTTGACACAGTAGAAGTTCTGAAGAATTAATACTTGAGAATTCATAACTGCTGTTAACGGTTATAGACAAATTGGGGTTTCGAGTTCATCTGGTAGTGAAGGTTGTGGTACCGACACACCAGTGAGACATTTTTTCCAAACTACTAAAGATCACATGACATTTTGGTTTCTCCTCCTACTGGGACTAGCTACTTATCTAATAGTGCAGCGCAGCGTTGCTCAAATCACCCGCACGCCAGTTTGGTTGCTGTGGCTGGTGTTAATGACTCCAGCTTTGATATTGAGCGGATGGACAATAATCTACGGGGCGCAACCACCTCCGCCATCAGCACTGGTGATTTGGCCATCAATTATCTGCCTTCTGTTATACTGGCTGTTGTTTCAATGGGGTCGGAGAACGCCAAGAGATCCGCAAACTCAAGTCCAGGCTCTTGAATCACAATCGGCTATCCATCCTACCGCAGAACCAGTACCAGTGCGTCCCATTGAACCAACGGAAGAAACCCAACTGAGAAATTGTTTTCCCTGGTCTGTGTACTACATCCACAACATTGAGTACAGACCCCAAGCTGTGATCTGTCGGGGTCAGATCAGAACCACACCGACTCAGGCTTATCAACAGATTAAGGCCAATATTGAAGCGCAATTTGGCGATCGCTTTCTGCTGATTTTTCAAGAAGGTTTCAATGGCAAACCTTTCTTTGTACTTGTCCCTAATACTCAAGCAGCTAAAAATACTAGCAAGCCTGAACAGATCACACGTCCCAGATTAGCTTTATTTTTAGTATTAGCTACTTTGGCTACTACTACTTTGGTGGGTGCGAACTTAGCCGGGGCTGATCCTCAACAACTAGCATCAGACCCAAGTGTTTTGTTACAAGGATTACCCTATGCTTTAGGGCTAATGACTATTTTGGGTATCCACGAACTTGGTCATTATTTGACAGCGCGATACTACAAAATTCGGGCAACACTGCCTTATTTTATTCCTCTGCCCTTCTTTTTAGGCACTTTTGGCGCATTTATTCAAATGCGTAGTCCCATTCCTAACCGCAAAGCTTTATTTGACGTGAGCATTGCTGGCCCACTGGCGGGTTTTGTGGTGACTTTACCCTTACTCATTTGGGGTTTGGTGAATTCGGAATTGGTTCCTATGACTGACCAAACGGGACTTTTAAACCCGGAAGCTCTTAACCCCAAGTCTTCAATTTTATTAGCATTGCTCTCCAAGCTAGCATTAGGCAGCGCGTTAACCCCAACATCAGCGATTAACCTTCATCCTATAGCGATCGCTGGTTTTCTGGGGCTAATCGTCACAGCTTTGAATTTGATGCCTGTAGGACAACTCGATGGCGGTCACATTGTCCATGCCATGTTCGGGCAGAAAACCGCAATCATCATTGGTCAAATTTCCCGCTTATTACTACTACTACTTTCTTTAGTGCAGCAAGGATTTTTGGTATGGGCAATTATCTTGTTATTCATCCCCTTGATTGATGAACCTGCCTTGAATGATGTCACGGAACTGGATAATAAACGTGACATTTTAGGATTGATGGCAATGGCATTATTGATCATCATTGTGCTGCCATTACCGGAGGCGATCGCGAACTTGTTGCAAATATAATCAGTGAGCAGTTAACAGTTACCAGTTAACAGTCAAGAGACATACAGCGGATTGCAGGTTGATGAGTTACACCAAGAAATAATCAACCACAGATAAACTACATAAATGAAAACTGCTGTACTTGGGTTTAAGTCCCTCTCCTTATGCCTAGATAACTGTTCACTGTTCACTGTTCACTGATTTAAACTAACTGGAGGTGGAATCAGCTGTTTCAGATGCTTTAGCAGCTGCTGAAGTAACACCCATGCGGATTTCCGAAGTAAAGGAAGCCATACTAAAGCCACCAAACCGCTTGAGGATACTCACCCGCATCCGTAAATTGGGACTAGCAAACCACAAGCGTTCTTCAGAAGACATGGTTTCGTACTCTGTAATTAGAGTCAAAGCGCCATCGCTACCCATCTTATAGCTGCCAGCAACGGGGGCTTTCTCTGCATAACCCATTTCTCGCAGTAACTTACCTTCATCGGGATTGTCCGCATCGGGTATGGTAGCTAACACAGTAGAGCCAGTATGTTTTTCTTCATCCCATTCCATCGTGCCATTCCAGGTGACTCTAGCGCCACAGGAGGCGGCACTGGGAGCAATTTCGTATTGTTCACACAGCTTGATCACCTCTGGATGATCTGCGGGTAGACTCTCAATTACTAGGTCTGATTTGCCGTCCTCAGATTGTTTAAAAGCCAAATGGTGACTAGTCCGATGGGAAAACCATTTACCAGCACTCAACTCAAAAAATTCTTCAATATTCATGAATAAAACTACCCTGAAACAAAATGTTAAACATTCTACTTTTGAGCAAAAAGTAGGCAAAGCTATGGAGACTAAGCTTGATTAGCCTTCTCTTCCAGCCTTCCCAGAGAAATCCTCGCTGCTTCGGCAACGTTGAAATGCTGGTCTTTTTCTAAATATTTTAGAGCTGAAACACTCTTAGTAGTCGGAAGATTTCCCAAGGCTTCTGCCAAACGTTGCCGCACTAACCAATCCTCTGACTGAGCAAAGCGCAGGATACTATCTACAGACTCAATATCTTGGATTTCCCCCAGTGCGGAAATTGCCGCTTCTTGTAAGACTGTTTCGCTGCTATCCAATGCTTGAATTAAAACATCATGGGCGCGTGGATCTTTAATATTACCCAGGGAAACTGCTGCACTAAAGCGCACTAGCCAATCAGTATCTTCATAAAATGTCCGTGCCAGTACCTCAAAGGCTCTAGCATCACCTAAATAGCCTAAAGCTCCCGCAGCATCGGCACGAATGCCATAATCTGGGTCATTTTCAAGAATTTTTACTAAAAGTGGATAAGATTCGGCTGTGGGCTTCACTCCCAGGGCAAATATAGCCATTGATCGCAGTTGCAACGATTCATCATCCAATACCTTTTTAATTAAAGGTACTGCGTCCTCAGCTGATAGATTACGCAAACTGGCCAGAGCTACCATGCGATCGCGCAAATTCGGACTTTCTAACTGAACAGAGATTTCCTCAAAGGGTACAGCAGCCATTTAATTCCCAGCGCTTTCTTTACTTATCTTTACTTTAACTGATTCCCTTGTGAGGCTGTGGGCATCACCACTGAGGAGTTTGGTACTTTTGAAATGTCAATCATAGCCCTTGACTGATAACTGATAACTGATAACTGATAACTGATAAAGCCCCACGGATAAATCCGGGGGCTGGCAAAGAAGATGCACACGTTGTTTGACGAATTTACTCAGCTAAGGCCCTAGAGGTGACGGCTCGTTGTAACTGAGCCAAAGCGCGATTGTAATCTAAGATAGCTGTGATGCGATTACCTTCAGACCTTGTTAAGTCATTTTCGGAATTAATTACATCAGTTTGAGTACCTACGCCAGCTTGGAATCTTAACCGAGCCAAACGTAGAGCTTCTCTAGCCTGTTCTAGAGCAGCATCGGCAGTTTGAACATTTTCCAAATTAGCTACTTGGGTAGAAAAAGCTTGTTCTACCTGAAAGCGGATTTGGTTGCGCTGTTCACTAAATTGAGTTTCGGCGATCGCTATATTAGATTTTGCCTGAGCCGCTATAGATCGAGCTGCTCCACCATCGTACAAATTCAAAGTAGCCCTGACTCCCACAGAGTAGCCATCGGTCAAACTCGCACCATCATCGAACTGATCTAAGAGGTTGTAGCTGGCAACAAAGCTAACTTGAGGCCCCAAGGCTGAAAGTGCTTCTCGTCGCTGCTGTTCATTGATGTTACGCTGCGCCAATTGCTGTTGTAACTCTGGACGATTTTGAAACGCTAAAACAATGCTACTTTCTAGGTCTTGGTTCCATAACCCGGCTAATCGCACAGGGTCTGCCGCACTAATATTTATGGATTGTGGCACACTTAAGCGAGTTGCTAAACGGCGACGGGCAATTTGCTGTTGGGAGCGAGCATTAGTGAGTTCTTGCTGAGAATTAGCCAAATTTACTTGCGATTGTAAAACATCAAATCGCGTCCCCACTCCAGCCCTTTCTAAAGCTTGTGCATCTCGTAAACTAGCCTGGGCATTCTCCACAGCCGACTGGGCAATGCGGACTCGCTCATCAGCTTGTTGCAGGTCGTAGTATTCCGTGGACACACTTAGGCGAATTTCTTCAGATTGGCTCTCTACAGCCAACTCACGGAATCGTACCTGTTCTTCAGCCTGACTGATGTTAGCTCGCCGTCTGCCAGAAGTAAAAATGTCATAAGTCAGTTGAGCTTGTCCACTAAAAGTTGTAGTAGCTTCTACTCCTGGCGCAGGTTGAGGTGACGGTTGTGCTAATTGATTCACCTGTAGCTGTTCTGCGGCAGAGCGACTGCGAGTGATATCAGCACTCAGACCAATATTAGGTAATAAAGCCGCTTGCGCCTGACGTAGTGCAGCTTGAGCGCGTTCTAACTCCAATAAAGACACTTGTAAATCTCGATTGTTCAGCTTTGCCAGTTCTAGGGACTCTGCCAAAGTAATCGGCTGATTGCCTTCAAGTGTCACCTCCTCTGGTTTGGTAGGAAATTGCAGAGGATTGGCACTAGGAATCAGGTTATCAGGAATTTGCCTAGCACCAGTAGGCGCAAATTCCACTTGGGATTGCAGAGGCATTTGACCAGTATTAGCAGGTGCAAATTCCACTTCGGATTGTCGAGGAATTTGACCAGTGTTCGCAGGTGCAACATACTCAGTTTCTGGTTGCGAAGGAGTTAAATCCCAACCAGTATTTTCCAACGCTAAGGTTGTGTTCCGAGTAGACGGATAACTCTGAGCCAAATTTCCAGTCAATTTTTGAGGTCGGCAGGTATTGGTCGCTGACAACAAAGAAATCAATCTCCGGTTTGTTTCCTCTATCTGTGAACAACTCTGCACCGACGGCAATTTTGCTGTGGTTCTAAGCTGTTGTGCAATTGGTAAAACAGTCGATAACTGAGTTTCCGGTTTTTTGGCAGACGCTGCTGGTTGCTGTAAAGCAGACAGGGAAAAACCGGCTGGCTGGGCAGAAGTTGGTTTAGAGGTGACAGTAGGAAAAACTGTTTTCTCTAATTGCTGCTCAGTAATAGCAATGTGGCTCTGTTTTTGGTTGCTTTTAAAATGGTGCGGCTCGGAATTTTGGTCAGCATTTAATGAATGCGCGACACTCGAAGATTTATCTTCGTCTTTTTGAGAGTTTTTTTCTATGGGTATACCAGTATTTTCTGTCAAAACAACTGGGTTACTCTTACTACTTAAAGACTGCAAATCAAGTGTAGTTAACTCTGATTCAGGTACTATATCTGAAAACAACTGTGTCTTAGTATTAGTCCGTGGGGTATTAATATTGTCTCCAATCCAGGTTCGACTATCAGTAGAAATCAAGACACTAGGAGAAGACGCAATTTGTATACCACTTACTGTCCCTGCCAAAGCTGGCTGGGTGGTTAATACTGCTGCTGTGACACCAGGTAAGAAACTATAGAATAAGTATTGTCCTTTCACCGCATCCCCTCACACGAAAATCAATACTAGCGGCAGAAAACCCTTCTTCTCCACAGAATATAGCACGATCCTAAATGTAGCTATGAATATACCATGACACTAAATTTAGGAATCGGAACTCGGTTTCTTTTCAAAACGTTGAACTATGCGAGATAGTTCCGCCTTTTCATCGATACTAACGCGGCTGGGCGCACCACTAATAATTCGTTCGTAATTACGGAAAGAATCTTTAATTTCAGGGCCGTCACCAGTAATATTGTACTCACGGATACCTTTGTCGTGCCACGAACCGCGCATTTTAAATACATTAATTGCCCGTGACATTTCGCCTCGAATTTCCACGTACTGCAACATTAAAATTGTGTCGGTAATTGTGGAAATATGGGAGTCAGTAATGGAATGTGACCCCATAAATTGGTCAGTTGTATTGGTAAAAAAACCAGTTATTTCTTCTTGCTTGGCATAACCAGTTACACCGATGACAAATTGGCGAAAGGCATTATTGCTAACTCCTCTAGCTAGTGCGGAAAGGGAGTCAATAGCAATGCGAGATGGCTTAAAGAGGGCAATTTCTGATTTAATAATTTGCAAGTGGTCTTCTAAACCAGTTGATTCAGGATAAGTGCAAATTATTTTGAGTAAACCTTGACGTTCTAATTCTTCAAAATCAATTCCCCAAGAATAGGCATTGCGAGACAGTTGCGCGCGTGATTCTTCATAAGCAAATAAAATTGCTTGTTCACCCTTCATGCAGCCATCTTGCAGAAATTTACTGACCAATAAAGTTTTACCAGTACCAGTAGCTCCTGTGGTCAAAATAATAGAATCTTTAAAGAAACCACCCCCGCACATTTCATCCAGGGTTTTGACTCCAGATGATACCCTGACATTAGAAGAGCGTTGTGTTAAGCGCATTGCACCCAAGGGGAAAATGTTGACTCCTTCATTGGTAATTGTGAAAGGATACTCGCCTTTCATGTGAGTTGTACCACGCAATTTAAGAATTTCAATTGTGCGGCGGCGACGTTCTCCCTCTAAAACATTACGCACAATTACCACGTTATCCGAAACAAATTCTTCTACTCCGAAAGAAGCAACAGAACCGTATTCTTCACTACGTTCTGTGGTAATGATCGTTGTGACGTACAGTTGCTTGAGACGGGCGACAAGGCGAAATATCTCCCGCCGGACGACTCCCATCGCTTCATACTGCTGAAAGACGGCTGTGATGGAGTCAATAGATACTCTTTGGGCTTTATATTTGCGAATTGCATATTGCAAACGCTCAATGAGTGCCGAAAGGTCAAAGTTACCAACAATATCTTGACCTTCAGGATCAGGTGAAGCATCAAGAATAAATAATTTACCTTCTTCAATTAGACGTTGTAAATTCCACCCAAAAATCTGGGCATTTTTAATAATGTCATGGGGAGATTCTTCAAAAGTAACAAATACACCCGGTTCATCAAAGCGGGTAATACCGTTATAGAGAAATTGCAGTGATAGTAAAGTTTTGCCTGTACCAGATGTACCACTAACTAAGGTAGTTCTACCAGTAGGCAAACCTCCGTGGCTAATATCATCAAAGCCTTCTATCATCGTGCGAATTTTTTCTACACCAGCAATCGGGGTGTTGTTTGGTGCTGCTTGGTCTTTTTCGCTCATTGCTTAATAAGGAATGGGTATTAAACCCGGTTTTTATATGACTAAAGTTGCTATTTTGTTATCAATTTTGTCCGATTAAAAGTTTTTTTACTCTTGCCAATATTCTTCACTCAGTTCTTCATAAAGTAAGTCTAATCCAATTAACACTCTTTCTCTGTCTGATAGGTCACCAATTATTTTGCGGACGGGTGGAGGCAAAATTTTAGATAATGTTGGTGTGGCTAATATTTTATCTTCTTCGGCTAATTGGGGATTTTTTAACACGTCAATTACTTTCAAAGCATAGACACCTTGAAATTCTTGTTCTAAAATGTTTTTCAGGATCTTTAAGGCTCGGACTGAGTTAGGTGTGTTCCCCGCTACGTAAAGCTTGAGAACATAGGTTTTTCTGGCTTTATTCATGAAAATGAACTTAATCTATGGAGAAATCGAACACCTATAATGTTCGCAGAGGTGAGCGAGGATATCTATGAGTGCTAGGCGATAATCAAGTAATGCTTCATCGCTCCTGCCTTCTAATCTTAGCTGGATGGAAAAATCTTCAATTAGTTCCATGTGAAATTCTATAATTTGAGGCACAGGAATATTAGCACGAAATACAGCATTGATAAATTTATCAATTTCTTCTTTCAGAGTTTTATCTGTAGTAAAGTAATTTATAAGAATCCGGCGATAATCTGATTTGAGTTGTTGTAACAATACTTGCCGATCAACTTGAGTCATCTGCAATAAAGAACTGCTGTGGTGTTTGCTTCTGGCATGGAGACACATAAAAGTATTTATTAATGAAATTTTTATTAAGATATTGTTGCCATCACTTCAGTAGGTAGTAAATTTTAGCAGTGGTAGTATTGATTATAATCGAGAAGCACAACTGGTCGGTAGTGTACTCGCCCAAACGCCACATCTGTCCGCTCAATCTGAGTTTGGTGGATAGTTTAGCCGGATTACCTAAATTTTGAGGAACCTTGGGGGGGAATATCAATAAAAGTAATAACATCTGTATAGTTGTATATATTAATTAATCACCCTAACCAATATTGGTAGACTATCTAGATGAGATGTGGATAGCATTTCTAAGGTTATGTGTAGTTGTGGATTAAAGTTTCCAGTTCTTTTGAACATATAGTTTATATCAGGTTGTTCAACAACTAGATACAGTTTCATTCAGAGTGCTAGGACTTGGTTGGTTGTTGATGAAGCGTCTGTTGTCAATGAAGATACGTTACTTAATGGATAATTCACTTATGGATATTTCTCCAGACAGAGATTCTTTGATTTCCATTCCTTGATAAGTTACTTTAAGTAACTTAAAGTATCATCACATTCTAAATCATTATAATTCCTCAAGGTTCTAAAGCGAATCTTTGACCCCATAATTGTTTTAGTTGTCACTATGGTCGAGGAGTTTCAACACCAGTAGGAGACTGACAAGGATATTCCCAGAACATTCCCAGTGCCAAAGGCAACAAGTAAATGCCAGAAGTTTTGGCTCTGAAGAATCTCGCCGTGAGCGCAGTTGAACGGCAAACTCGTTGTCTCAATGGCGTTGCAGTTGTAACAAGAATCGCTTAAATGAGTCTTCTGAATGAATATTGCTGCCGGCACGAATATTATTTGCCCAAAGTGCTGATGGTGAAGCCGCAAGCTTCCACAAAGAAGAATGACCCCTAAGGTTCCTTATGTCAATGCTACAGTACCCGCTTTATGACTTTCTAGCAACCGTACCCAACTGCGTAGAGACAAGTACTCTGGCTATTGTGCTGGAGATTTTTGAGCAAGAGCAGTGCGATCGCTTAGTAGTAGTAAATCAGCAACAATGCCCCTTAGGATTGGTGCAATCTGCCCGCTTCATCCCCAAATTATTAGCAGCATCTGGTGACAAGCAACTTTTGGACTTGCAGCAGCCGTTGTCAACCTGGGATTCCATAATCGAACCACTCAATACTTTACCCGCAACATATTGTGTAGAGCAATTTGAGCTACTTTTGCATGACCAAATGGAATTGAGTGTAGCCGGAATCCAGACCCAAAGCGACTCAAAATTGAGACTTGATTGGGCATTGATTGATGGAGAGGGCAAATTTCTAGGGTTGCTGAATAGCGCCAGTCTGTTAAGAGCATTGGCTAAGGAAAAATTGGCAATCAATACTACGAGGAGCGAATCCTCACCTGATGCCAAGATCACCTCTAAAAATATTTCCCCAGACCATGCTCATCCCTCCAGCAAAAGAGCAAAAACTCGCTGGCGTGATAAGTCAGGGCTGACACGATCGCGGAGAATCAATCAACGTCAACCAGCACCCAAATCGCTGGTGCAGCTATTAGAATTATTGCCTTGGCCTTTAATGCTGCAAACTGGAACAGGTGAAGTAGTAGCAAAAAATCCGGCTTGGTGGCAGCAATTGGGAGCATTGAAAGATCCCGAAGGAATTCGCCAACAAGTTGAAGCAATACTAGCCCCACCCCAGACCAAAACGGCTACGGAATATGCTAGCCAACAAGCAACTAAATTTCATCCTCATAGTAGGAAGAATGAGCATAACGGCGAGGGACAATCCATAGCTCGGCAATCCCATTCAGGAGAACATACTTTTCTGTCACCGCAGGTCGCCCCGCCCCTAGCGTCATCTTCCCCACCAGCGGCACACAACCGTTCGGACTTCGGCGTGAGCGCTCAGTCGAACGCGGATGCTCATGGTGGAACCCTGCATGAGCAGTCAGTAGCTACAACGACTACATCCAATCGCTGCTTTTTGGATAGCCCGAAAGGTACTTGTACCTGTGTTGTGGAAGTGCAGAATGGTCAGGAGCGAATTTGGCAGTTTGCCAAAATTCCTTTAGATAGTTCTAAGTCAGAACTACTATTCCGGGAAATGTTAGCCGGAGAATTTACCTTTGAGCAAACTGCGGCGAATCGCAGAACTGAACGGGGTCATGACCTCTGCTTAATCTTAGCCACTGATGTCACCGAACAGCAGCAGATATGTAAGGAACTAGCAGCGAAAAATGCTGACCTGATTCAACTAAATCGATTAAAGGATGAATTTTTAGCTTGTATTAGTCATGAACTGAAAACCCCCCTCACTGCCGTTTTGGGACTATCACGGTTGCTTGTAGATCAGCAGTTGGGTGAACTCAACGAGCGCCAAGCTCGTTATGCGGGACTGATTCATCAAAGTGGCAGGCATTTGATGAGTGTGGTCAATGATATTTTAGATTTGACTCGCATGGAAACGGGACAGATGGATTTAGCCCTTGTACCCGTAAAAATTAGTGTAGTGTGCGATCGCGCCCTCACAGAAGCAAAAGCCATCCATACTCAAACTACCAAGGCTAGTAACACCGAAACCCCCATCGCCAATCCCATTCCTGAATTTGCCATTTCAATTGAACCAGGCTTAGACCAGATAGTAGCCGATGAATTGCGCTTGCGTCAAATGTTGGTACACCTACTTTCAAACGCCTTTAAGTTTACAGAAAACTCTGGCGAAATTGGTTTGCGGGTCAGTCGTTGGGAAGGCTGGGTTGCCTTTACAATCTGGGATACAGGTATTGGTATTCCCGAACATCAACAACATTTAATCTTCCAAAAATTCCAACAATTGGAAAATCCCCTCACTCGCCAATTTGAAGGTACTGGTCTGGGGTTGGTTTTAACTAGGGCTTTGGCTCGTCTCCACGGAGGTGATGTCAGCTTTTTATCTCGTGAAGGCAAAGGCAGCCAATTTACATTATTATTACCACCCAGTCCGCCAACCACAGGCTTAACGGCTCCAGAGATGGGAATCAGAGAAGATGGTAAAATCCCCATTCCGGAAATACGAGAAGTCACAAACTCAGCCCGTGGGCGCGTGGCGACAACTGCCCAACATCAACCCACTAGCTCACAAAGGTTAGTGCTAGTAGTGGAAGCAGTAGCCCGATATATCGAAGATTTGACCGATCAGCTTAAGGGTTTAGGTTATCGCGTGGTGATTGCTCGTTCCGGAACCGAAGCCGTAGAAAAAGCCCGTCGTTTGCAACCGAAAGCTATCTTCTTAAATCCTTTATTACCCTTACTTTCCGGTTGGGATGTGCTGACTTTATTGAAATCTGACCCGGCCACGAGACACATTCAGGTGATGGTGACAGCCACGGGAGCAGAAAAAGAACAAGCATTTGCTAATCGCGCTGATGGTTTCCTCAATTTGCCAGTCCAGCATCAGGCTTTAGTCCCACTCTTAGAAAACTTAGTTGCTCAACCAGCAATTGAGCAGTCAGGGTTAGACAATCGCAAAATCACCCCAACTACAAATCCATTGAGAATTTTGAGGTTGGTCGAACAAAGTTTAGAATCAATTAACCCCCACCCTTCACTGCGCGAACATCGGGTGATCGAGGTAGATGACCTAGATCAGGCAGAACTCTTAGCGCGGGTTTGGGAATTCGATGTGATTTTACTAGATGCAAGAGGTTCTATTGCACAAACCTACTTACAACAATTAGCTCAACATCCCATATTGGCTGAAATTCCATTGGTGACTTGCGATGTTGCAACTACTCTAGCCGCTTCTAAAATACCTGAGTTGTCAGTATTTCCTTACTTGACACCGTTTTCGAGAGATAACGAAAACCATTGCGATCCGACAAATCCTTTATTATCTGTACTGCAAATTGCATCTGGTATCTGCTGTCCACCTAGTCTTCTGGTTGTCGATTTGACGATGCTGGATGACTTACCACAGATGAAGCGCAAACAGGTAAAGGAAGTTAAAAAATCTTCACTCAATAACGACAGTACCGAACGGGGGTCTGAGTGGTTCCAAGCTTTAATTCAATATTTACAAACTGCTGGCTTGAAAGCCGCAATGGGGCGTTGTTGGGCAGAAGTTCTCCAACAAATTCGCCACCAAAGTGTTGATTTACTGCTGATTTGCTTGGGTGATTCCTCTGTTCATCAAGAGGTGTTAAAGGAGCTAAAAGCTTTGGCTGATTTACCTTTTGACTTGCCACCGATTTTGATTATCGACCAGCGCTTAAATCACACAACGCCTTCTCTGGCTGAAAATCCTCCAGCAGAAAGTAAGCCCAGCCACAGCCAATTGGATGTAGAAGAAAATCTGATGAGTGAGTTGGCGCAGCTTGTGGTTCGCATCGCGTCTCGTTCACGCAGCGTCTCGTTCCAGGGCAGAGACGACATCGCCGCCCAGATTTTGCCTCGTTCCATATCAATGGAGGACTTGTTAACCCAGATTAATCAAGCTTTAGGTTTAACAAGAACAGAGGAAACATCATAAAAATGAGTAACTTGATCAAGATATTTTGAGTGATTCTTGGTTCGTCTTTCTCAAAGAAACTCGAATTAACTGATAAGTGTCCCTGGTATCTAAAATATCGTAACTACCCGGTTGCAAGTCCATTTTAACAAAGGCTTTCGGTTCAGCTATCACTAGCAACGAAGACTGCTGTGCTAGCTGAGAAGTTTGATTTTTAATATGCTCTACGGCATCCTTTGTCAGTTGAATATAATTAACGGATTTTTGTGTGTAAAAGGCTACGCTTGGTTTCTTGAAGCCAACCATAAGTAATTCCTCATCTGGCTGTTTTGCTTCCACAACAAAGGCAGATAAGTCTCTTAAAGGTTGCTGTCGCTGCTGATCCATTAAAAACAAAGCTGGCATTAAGACAATCATCAAAAATACCGTAAATAATAGTAAATTTACGTTAATGATATTGTGCCAAAGGCGACTAACTATTAAAGCAGCAATGATCAGCGCTCCCAAAAACCAAATGAATCCTCCTAATGATGGTAAACCTGCGTTTTGAATCAATCGTGGGAAACCAGGTGCAACTGAATTATTATTGATTAAATGAGTGATGTTAAACACTGCTACTGCTAGGATTGTGGAAAAGATCACATTTATCCAAGCACTGACTTTGAGCGCAGAGGAGGCAGAGGCCATATTTTGGCTGTTTTCGGGAAAAAAATCACTCCATAACAGCGCTACTAAAATAGCCACGGCTGGCATTAAGGGCAACACATAGCTGGGAAGTTTTGTGACTGCAATACTAAAAAAGCCAAAGATACTAATAAACCAGATACAGGCAAATAAACCCAGTTGTTGAGAGCGTTCTTGAGTTAGCCAGTGCGATCGCTGCCAAAACCTGAGTTTAGCCATTGCTACGGGTAAATACACAGAGTATGGTGCAAAGCCAAGGAGTACGACTAGAAAATAGAAGTACCAAGGGGCTGAGTGACCATTAACGACTTCTGTGAAACGTTCTATGTTGTGATAACCAAAAAACGACTCCACATAATCCCAACCATTACGCCAAGTGACGAGGAGATACCAGGGGGCTGATAATGCGAAAATAATCAGCATACCCATGAAGGGACGCATTTCTGTGTATACTTCTCGGATTTTGCCCACATAAATTACAAAGGCCGCAATAATCAGTCCAGGTAGAACGATTCCTACTGGGCCTTTGCTCAAAATTGCTCCAGCAATTAGTACGTAACAAGCCAAATACCATTTGTTTGGGAATAGAGATGAGGCAGATTTTGGTTGATTTTCTTCTTTGGTTGCGTACCCTAGAAAAAAACATAACAAGGCTGATGCCATGCACCCAGTCAGCATCATATCGGAAACACCGGTTCTTCCCCAGACAATCATCTCAGGACTAAGTGCCAGCATGGCTGCGGCGATTAAAGCTGTTAAGTTGCGCCGAGTAGGACGTGAAACCTGCTCTAATTCGTCTTTTTTCGAGAAATACCACTGTACAGTGTAAAAGGTGAAAGCAATGACTCCCACAGCCGCGATCGCTGAAGGTAGCCGCACCGACCACTCATTTACGCCGATAATTGCATAAGCGATCGCTTGACACCAGTAAATTAAAGATGGTTTATCAAAACGAGTTTCGCCATTAAAAATGGGAGTGATCCAATCACCTGTAATCAACATTTGACGGGAAGCTTCGGCAAATAATGGCTCGGTTTCATCAATCAAGCCGATACTGCCCAAATTCCACCCATAAGCCAGCCAACTAACCAGAATGAGTATAGTTACCGCAAAAACTGGACTTTTGGCTAAATTGTTGCACCACTCGTTAACATTACCCGGAACACTAAGTTTTATCCTCATATTTATTAATCAATAATCAACACTTCAACATAACTAGTCAATAGTCGTTGACTAGCTAGATTTTGTTCTTGCATAGAGGATACTAATGGGGAATCACAGACGCGAGCAATCGCATCTCTACGTATTTACCTTAAGGTTTTAGTACCAGTAACCATTCTCTATTTTGAGTATTCCATTGAGGCACAGAAGTTTGTCCCACAACATAGGGACCCCAGTAACGACGAGAACCATCTTGTGCAAAGGCAACTATAATATCTCCCGTTTCCAACTTGAGGTTCCCATTCGGCAGGGATAAAATCAACCCCTTGGCACTACCTTCTTGGGGGTCAAAATCCCAATGAGCCGGAACATCAAAGTTTGTGTGTTGATTACCAGAGGCTTTCACCTGGGGCTGTCGTGCCAGTAACGCTAGGCGCACAGGCTGGTCTGTTTGATTGCTCATGCGTAAAGTCCCTTGACTCTTGGTATCAGCAGTGGAATGTTGTCTATCTGCCAAGATGTGAGTCTCTTGGAGTCCAATTTTATTAGTTTGGGTAGTTTCTGGAACTAAAGTAGTAGGACTCACTGTTTGATCTGGGACATCCGGCTCTGATGTCTCTGAAGATACGAGTGAGGATGTATCGGAATCTGTTGATTCAAAAGAAACACTGATTTCCCAGCATCCTACCATAAACCCAAGCAGCCCCAAAGCACAAACTGCAATAGCCGCGTTACGATATACTGAAAATTTCATATTGATAATGGTTAGTAATAATATTTTGTTTAGGCTTGACCAAATACTAGCCTATTATTGGAAGCGGTAATTCTGGATATTTGCCTATTAGCTGACTTTAGCTTCTGCTATGAACCGGATATGCCATGTATCGAAAACATCATTTTTAACAGAAAAGTTTGGCATAAATAATTACATTAGTTCTCAATTTAAAAACGTGAGCAAGCCTGACTATTCGTAACATTATTGTTGATAAACGCAAAAAAGAGGCAAAATATGATACAGAAATTTTTGATTTCTGGGCAGAAACATAAAAAGCAGCTGTTCAGAACTACTGAGTGTGAGTAACAAGGTATATAGCGGGCAATTTTCAGAATTAACTGGGGAAAATTCTTTATATATCTTAATATTTCTGATTGAAGTTACGGCTTTGTGATCAAACCTAGACTTGTTACGATCAAAGTCGGGAAAATGTTACTGTTTCGCACCCAGTCCCCACCTAATTCATGCAAAACACTCGTCTCACTAATTTAGTCGATTCCATTGCTAGTCGTTTGGGAGAATGGTTTTTAAATCCTTGGCGACGTTTATCGTTACTGTTGATTAATTTCTTTTTTGGTTTTTTTCTGGGAACAGCAATTTCTACTATAGCTGGTCAAAGAGGTGTATTGGATATTGTGATCGCCGGTTTTCTGGTGGTGCTAACAGAGGTGACTAGCAGAATATTTTATAGTAGTAGCTTTTTGGCCAAGCGATCGCTCTTGGTCGAATCATTAAACGTTCTCAAAGTTGGTTTTATTTATAGTATGTTTGTCGAATCCTTTAAATTGGGTTCGTAATCATGGATTCTTGGGCTAGTGATGCAGATACAACTGAGGCACAGCAAGCAAAAACAGATTTACTCAATGCTGTCATGCCAAGTTTTAGCCAGTTCTGCCAAACTAAGCTGCATAAATCACCAGAGGAAATGTTGGCGGTGTTGTGGGACTTATGGCTACCACTGAGTATCAAACTAGCATCGCATCGCCAAGGATTGGGACGACCCCTAATTCAGGGAATTTTAGGTGGACAGGGTACAGGAAAAACGACAATGTGCCAAGTTCTGAGCTTAGTTCTCCAGCAGTTAGGATATCGGACTCTGAGTTTATCCTTAGATGATTTGTATAAAAGTTATAGCGATCGCCTAATTTTAACTCAGCAAGATCCCCGGTTGATTTGGCGAGGTCCACCGGGAACCCATGATCTAGATTTAGGTTTAAAGGTGCTAGATCAAATTCGCCAGGGTGAAAGTTCAGTCAGCGTTCCGCGCTTTGATAAATCTGCATATAATGGTGCAGGCGATCGCACTACTCCAGAAATTGTCCAAGACATTGATATTGTCTTATTTGAAGGTTGGTTTGTAGGTGTAAAACCAATTGACCCCGATGTATTTAATCATGCCCCGCCACCCATTTGTACAGACCAGGATCGGGTATTTGCGCGTGATATGAATCGGCAACTGAGTGATTATCTGCCACTGTGGGAACGATTAGACAGTTTAATCATCCTCTATCCCACTGATTACCGTTGTTCAATGGCATGGCGCAAACAAGCCGAACAACAAATGATTGCGGCTGGTAAATTGGGAATGTCCGATGCACAAATCGAAGATTTTGTCAACTATTTTTGGCGATCGCTGCACCCGGAATTATTCATTACGCCGTTGGTGCAATCGTCTGTAGGAGTTGATTTAGTGATTTCCATTCATCCTGATCACAGTATGGGAAAAGTTTATGCAAAATCATAATTCACTGTTGCCGACTGGTATATATTTCACGCGATCGCGACCGGCTGTTTTTGCTTGATACAATGCTTTATCAGCCAGAACAATCAATTTTTGCCAGTCAGAACTAGGTGTGGGGATAAGCGTAGCTACTCCCGCACTAATAGTCACATAAGGACCTACAGGGGAATTACAATGCGGGATAGCCAGTTTTCTGACAACAGAGCAAATGCTCCGACCCAGGATAATTGAGCCTTCAAACTCCGTATTAGGTAAAATTACCGCAAATTCTTCACCGCCATAACGAGCAACTAAATCAGCCGGACGTTTAATAGTATTTTTAATAGATTGAGCCACCTGTTGCAGACAGCGATCGCCTAGCTGATGGCCATAGGTATCGTTATATTTTTTAAAAAAATCGACATCGCCGATAATCAGAGAAATAGGCAGTTTTTCCCGTGCCATACGTTGCCACTCTTGGTTTAAATATTCTTCAAACCGGCGGCGGTTAGCGACTTGAGTTAATTGATCGATAGTCACCAATCTCTGCAATTCTTGGTTAGCAGACTGCAACAGTTTCTGAAGTTGGGATTGCGAAATCAAGCGTTTTACCCGTTGACGCAAAACTGGCCAGTGAATCGGTTTGGTCACAAAATCAATTGCGCCCACTTCAAATGCTTTGTCTACTGACTCTTGATCATCCAGCCCTGTAATCATTAAAACAGGAATATCCTGACTAAACTCAAGAGACTGCAATTGAGTACAGCACTCGAATCCATCCATATCGGGCATAATTGCGTCCAAGAGAATGATATCGGGGTGTAATTGCTGACACAGACTTAAAGCCTCTCTACCATTTTGAGCTTCCGCTATTTGATATCCTTCCCGTTTGAGAGCCAGTCGCAGCTGCATACGGATAAATTCTTCGTCATCAACAATGAGAATTAGAAATGGGTTTTCTACAAATGTAGTTTTCAATGATGCTCACTTCTCCAGTTCTATTTGCAAAGCCTTTTTCACTAACTCATATTCCTGGTAGAGTTGTGAGCAGATTTCTTGACTACTTTTTAAATCACCACTTCGTCCTTTTGCTTCTAGATGCTTGCAGATTTGTGCTAAATTGATAGCCCCAACAGAGGCACTGCTGGACTTAAGAGTGTGGGCTGTTTTCCATAAAGCTTGAATATCTTTATTTGCGTGTGATGCTTTAATATTTTGTATACATTTGGGAGCTTCTGCCAAATAACAATTGAGTAATTGCTTAAATTCCGTCTCATCTCCTGACATCATATCTCGTAAAGAACTGAGAATTTTAGTATCAATTATATTCGGCGTGAGAATTGGCTCTTCTGTGGGGATGTGAGCAAAAGTCGTTGTGGCAGAAGTAAATTCATAACTGTTTCGGGGTTGGCATTTACTCAGAGCTAAAGCTAACTCTCCAATTCGCACAGGTTTGCTAATGTAGTCATCCATACCAGCTGCCAAACAGACTTCGCGATCGCCTTGCATAGCATTGGCAGTCATGGCAATAATATGAGGACGAGAACTAGCTCGATATTCCTGACAAATTCTTTGACTGGCTTCTAGCCCATCCATTTCGGGCATCTGCACATCCATCAACACGACATCATAGGAACTGAGTTGCAAAGCCTTGAGGACTTCTAGTCCATTAGCAGCTACATCTGCCCGATAACCAATATGTTGTAGCATCAGGAGGGCAACTTTTTGATTCACCACGGTATCTTCTGCGAGCAGAATTCGCAATGAATTTTGCTTTGCCATAGACAAATCAGTCCGTGGAGTGTGGTGTTCAGATATCCTCGCTTTAATCAGTTGATTACCAAAAATACCAGTTAGGACATTGTAGAGTTGAGATTGTTTGACAGGTTTAGGCAAAAACGTCACAAACGGCACATCACTAAATTCTTGGCAAGTTGACCATTGACTCAAGGAAGTGAGAATCACCAAAGGCATCTGCTCATAGCCATTTTGTTGGTGAATGAGATTTGCTAAGGTGAGCATATCCATATTAGATATTTGCATATCCAAAATTGCCATGTCGAACCGCTTTCCCTGGCTCAGTTCCACTAAAGCTTCTCGACTGGAATTAACTGTATAAGTTTGCATTTTCCAATATTCTGCTTTTAACTGGAGAATTTTGTGGTTGCGGGGATTTTCATCCACAATTAATAACCGCTTTCCCTCCAGATTAACGAGTGAAGTAGAATATTCATCTAAATTGGAATTGGCAGGTACTTGGGTCGTAATGGTGAAGTAAAAGGTGGAACCTACAGAAGAGCGAGTTGATGAAACTAACTTGCTACTTTTCCATCCAGAACGGGGATCACCACCGACACAACCCTGGCTTTCCACCCAAAGAGTGCCACCCATGATTTCGCTTAATCGCTTGCTAATTACCAGCCCCAAACCTGTACCACCATATCTTCGATTCATGGAAGCATCTGCTTGAGCAAAAGGTTGAAATAAGCGTTTCATGTTCTCTGGAGCGATGCCAATGCCTGTGTCTTGGATGGAAAATAGAATTTTGTAAACGTTTTGAGTTTTCTTGGTTGTCAGTTGTTGGACTTCAACGCAGAGGATCACTTCTCCCTCGTTGGTAAACTTAATGGCATTATTCAGGAGATTCATCAAGACTTGGCTCAGACGAGTTAAATCGCCGTTAATTTGCACAGGAATTCCCGGCTTGATGATGTAAGCTAATTCAATATTTTTTTCGGCTGCTTTCAGAGCTAAAAAGTCGATAACTTTCTCAATACAAGCTCTCAAATCAAAAGGCTGTTCTTCTAGTTCCAGCTTACCTGATTCAATTTTCGAGAAATCTAGAATATCGTTGATGATGGTGAGTAGAGCGTCTCCGCTACTGCGTATTGTCTCTACAAAGTCCTGCTGTTGGGAAGTCAGTTGAGTAGATAGCAGCAGCCCTGTCATCCCGATCACAGCGTTCATCGGAGTCCGAATTTCATGGCTCATCATGGCTAAAAATTCACTTTTAGCCCGATTTGCCGCTTCTGCTTGACGTTTTGCTTGCTCCAAAGCAAAGTTTTTGACGGTGAGTTCTTGACGTTGGCGGATTTCTTGTTCGAGCAAGTAAGCCTGTACCAACGCAATGCCCAATTGAGCTGCAACAGCCTCAAATAATTCAATTTCGTCTGGACTCCACTGGCGAAAGTTGCTGCACTGATGTAAGTTAATTGCTCCATTCGGTTCTCCTTGATAGGAAGTCCGAACTGTCAGCATCGACTTTAACCCAAATTCTCGACAGATCAGTTCAGATGATTGGAGTAAAGGATCAAGGTAGACATTTGGAGAGGCGATCGCTTGATCCTGCTTGATCATTTGCTCTGCATGGGGATTACCAATAATAGAAATTTCCCTGTTGAACATCGAGGGGTAATCGGGGACTACATACTCGGCGACTAGGGGAATTTGGGGTATGGGGTCGCTACTATAAGAGTGAATTAAACAGCGATGAACTCCAAAAGCTTTGCCAATTTGGATAGCCGCCGTTTCAAATATGCTTTTGCTGTCAAGACTTTCCCGAATTTTATGTGTAATTTGTCCTAGTAGCAACGTCCGGTTAAATTGGCGTTTTAGTGCTTCTTGTGCTTCCACTCGTTCGCTAATATCATTGAGAATGCCCACGAAGTGAGTTAACTGTCCGTTTTCATTATGGATAGGTGAAATACTCAATTCATTCCAAAAACTAGAACCATCTTGACGATAATTAAGGAGAATAACTTTACAACTCTTTCCCGATTTGATCGATACTCGAACTTGATTAAGTGCAGCTTGGTCGGTATCTTTTCCTTGCAATACTCTACAGTTATTCCCGATCAAGTCCGTCGCATTGTAGCCTGTGATTTGCTCAAAAGCTGCATTGGCATAAATCACAGGATTATTAGGAAGTCTGGCATCAGCAATAATAATTCCGTTACTGGTAGCAGCAAGCGCTCGTTCTCTCAATCTCAAGGTTTCTTCAACCAGTTTGAGATCAGTAATATCAAACATGAACCCCCGCAACATCCCTGAAGCTCCGGATTCGGTGCTGACATTGACAATTTCTCGTAGCCAAACAACTCGCCCATCGGCGGCTAACATCCGATATTCAAATTCGTAATTCTCAGATTTGGTGATTGATTCAGAGCAAAAACGCACAGTTTTTTCTTGGTCTTGCGGATATATATGTCTAATCCAAAAATCTTCCTGATACCATTCATCAATGGGATAGTCTAGTAAGGTTTCTGCTTGCGGTCCGACATAGGTAAATCGCCAAGTCTGCAAGTCTAATTCACAGGGGATAACTTTAACTGTTTCTAATAACTGCCGTAAATGATTTTCCCTTTTTATCAGGTCAATTTCTATCTGTTTTTGCTGACAAATCCGATCAGCTAGCTCTTGATTTTTTGCTGCTATTTGATAACTGTTGAATTTAGCAGCCTGGATAAAATAGATGGAAAAGGCCAGCATCCAGGCAAGTAATAAGCCTGCCAGTAATACGATAATTGCTAGAGATGAATGTAAATCTGTAAATAACTCTGGAGTCGGGTAAACTTGCACTCGCCAGTTGATTTCATATAAATCTATGTTCACCTCTTGCTGGTAAGGTGACTGCCCTAAAATCTGTGAATTGTGCTGGTAAATTAGATCCTGACCATCCAAGACTCTAATGTTGTAACCTTGTGGTATTTGAAAAACTGAATCCAGCAGGGATTGAATTTGAAAAACTCCTAATATAAATCCATCGAACTGATTTTCTCTAAACAGGGGAACAGATACTAAAAATCCTTTGCCACCCTGAACAAGATTGAATGTGGGGCTGACAGTAGTTTGAAGGCGATCGCGCGCTGCTGTGGTGCTTTGTTGTGATTTATGGGCTAAATCAAGTTTTTTTGCAGTTACATTCTCTGACTCAGGTACAATCGAGCGCAGCTGAAATGATGAATCAACCCAGTGAATGGCATAATATCCCTCAAAGTCTTGGACTTGGTTGGCTGCATCTGCTTCCCATTCTAGGCGAGGCATACCACCGCGCATTGCAGAGCGTTTTGCCATACGTTCCAATGCCAAAATGCGAGTTTTGAGTTCGCTAGTCAATTCAGTTTTGAGAGCGATCGCCTGCTGTTGTACAATTTTTTCAATGTGGCTCTGCTCTTGCATTAGGAGTTTTTGCCATAATATGCATACTGCAATTGAAACCATAGTTCCCAGCAATAGTGGCAGCAAGACTCGTTTGCTGACAAATTTCACAGATTTAAAAAAATCATATCTGTGATGCCTACCCACTTATTTTTCCTCCAGCGCTTGTAGCACAAATTTTTACTTGAAATTTGTTCAAGTCTAAATATTAACGAAACAATAATTTTTTTACACAAGAGAGAGTTCTAGTTTAAACTATTAATTCTTTTATTTTTCTGGATAATTAATCCTGATAAAAGTTGACAAAGTATGTTATCAGCCAGCTAATTAAATAGCCATCACAAAAGCGATATCGCTATCAAACTGCTGTATCTCTTAAGCTGGATAAACAAAGCTGCATAGGCTGTGTATCTTAAGATCAGATATATCAGTTTTGCCTATGCGTTACTTTGTATTAGCCACTGACTACGATGGCACACTAGCTGCTAATGGTCGTGTACATAATGATACATTAACAGCATTAGAACGTCTGCGAACTTCCGGTCGCAAACTGATTTTAGTCACAGGTAGGCAGCTAGATGATTTGCGGCAAGTTTTTGAACAAATCGATTTGTTTGATTATGTGGTGGCAGAAAATGGGGCTTTGTTGTATTGTCCAGCTTCCCGTCAGGAAAAGTCATTAGGTTTACAGCCACCAGTAGAGTTTATTGAAGCATTACGCGATCGCCAAGTTAGCCCGCTCTCCGTTGGTCGTGTAATTGTCGCTACTTGGCATCCCCACGAAATGACAGTCTTACAAACTATCCGTGATTTAGGACTAGAATTACAAGTCATCTTTAATAAAGGTGCTGTCATGGTGCTACCTTCGGGTATCAACAAAGCTACCGGACTAATGGCGGCCTTAACTGAAATGAAGTTTTCGCCCCACAACGTTGTGGGAGTGGGAGACGCAGAAAACGATCATGCTTTTCTGAATCTATGTGAATGTTCTGTAGCAGTTGCGAATGCTTTGCCGATGCTGATGGAAAGAGTAGATTTCGTCACTAATGATCAACGAGGGGATGGTGTGATTGAACTGACGGATTTGTTACTAAGTTCAGATTTATCCCCAATAGACCAGCAGTTACAACGACACAAAATTTTGTTGGGTACGAGAGAAAATGGTGCTGAAGTAAATATACAGCCTTATGGCTCTAGCATTTTACTAGCTGGTACTTCTGGAGGTGGTAAATCTACCTTAGCCTCAGCATTACTTGAACGTATAGCCGAACAAGGTTATCAATTTTGCATTATTGATCCAGAGGGCGACTACGAAAACTTTGAACAGGGGGTAGTTGTAGGTGATGCAGAAGCTTCGCCCAGAATAGCAGAAGTGATGGATTTACTCGAAAAACCCCATGAAAATGTTGTGATTAACTTGTTGGGTATCGCTTTACAAGACCGTCCAGCATTTTTTGCCGAACTACTACCAGCTTTGTTAGAATTGCGATCGCGAACCGGTCGTCCTCATTGGATAGTTATCGATGAAGCACATCATCTGATTCCTTCATCTTGGAATCTCGCCACCCTCACATTACCTCAACAACTCAAAGGGATGATGCTGATTACAGTTCATCCAGCCCAGGTAGCACCTACAGGCTTGTCCTTGGTAGATACGATCCTCACCATAGGTAAATCTCCAGAACAGAACATCCAAGCATTTTGCGAAACTGTTGGTGATTTTCCCCCAAAACTCTCACCTCAAACCCTGAAAACCGGAGAAGCGCTGGCTTGGTTTCGTGACCAAGAAATTCCCCCATTTCGGTTTCGCATCGCCCCTGGCCATACTGAGAGACTGCGCCATGTCCGCAAATATGCAGAAGGTGAACTAGGAAAAGATAGAAGTTTTTACTTTCGCGGGCCACAAAAAAAGTTGAATCTCCGCGCTCAAAATCTGACTTTATTTATCCAGATAGCGGAAGGTGTGGATGATGAAACTTGGTTGTATCACCTGCACCGGGGAGATTATTCGCAGTGGTTCCGAGAAGCCATTAAGGATGAAAATTTGGCAGAGTCAGCTGAAGCAGTTGAGCAATTAACTCATACATCAGCTAGCCAAAGTCTTAGTGCCATTAAAACAGCTATTGAAAAGCGCTATACTCTTCAAGCCTGAAGAAATAGGAAGTGGGACAATTAAACGTGATTAATTGCCTAACTGTTTGATTGAATTTTTTTGACTAAATCATTAAAAGGTTGCCAATTATCTTCTTGGGCGATAGGTTCCCAAATCGACTCAATCAGCGGTCTTAATAATGCTGTCCGGGGATTATTCTGAGTCAGAGTTTCGGCAATTACATCCATGTATTGAGGGTCAAGAGAATTGAGAATTTTATGATATAGTATACGCCAATTATCAAAAATCTTTGCCGTTTCTGATGTGGGTATAACCTCGGCATCTTTCATTACCATTTCTGGATCGTCTCGCCATATATTCGTAAAAGTACGCGCCATTTCATAGAAAAAGTAGTGATAACCAACTTGGCTATCTTGCAAGAATTGAATAGTTAAATTTAACAGTTCATTTAATTCAGGCAACTCTAACTGTTCAAAGCCTAACTTTTTCAACATTAAAGAACGGTATTCAGCTTGATAATACTGATTAAATTTTGCCAGTCCTGATTCCATTTCGGCTTTGTCAATAATTGCCTTTAATGGTTCTTGAAGCATTTCTAAATTCAACTGACAAATACTTGGTTGATGGCTATAACAGTAGCGTCTATAGTAGTCGAAATATGCCGCCGTAAAATATGGGTCATAAGTCGGAATGAACGCATAAGGGCCATAATCAAAGCTTTCCCCTGTAATTGACATATTGTCAGTATTCAGAACTGCATGACAAAAGCCAGCCGCCATCCACTGCGCGGCTAGTTCTGCTACCCGTTTGACTAATTCTGCATAAAATAAAACATATTGATTTTTTTCCTCAATTAAATGAGGGTAATAATACTGAATTACGTGGTCTAAGAGTTTCTTGCTTAAATCTGGTCGTTGCAAATAATGCAAGCGTTCAAAAGTGCCAAAACGGATATGTGAACTATTCACCCTGACCATCACAGATGAGCGAGTTGGTGAAGGTTCATCACCTCGCCACAAAGATAAACCTGTTTCAATCATGGTTAAACAGCGAGATGTGCGTACCCCTAATTGGTGTAATGCTTCTGCTGCTAGAACTTCTCTGATTCCGCCTTTAAGTGTAAGCATCCCATCACCACCACGAGAGTAGGGTGTTTTACCAGAACCTTTTGTGCCAAAGTCGTACAATTCGCCATCAGTAGCGCGGACTTGTCCGTAGAGAAAGCCTCTACCATCACCCAAGTTAGGATTATATGTACCAAACTGATAGCCGTGGTAACGCAATGCTAATAATGGTTTGCGTTCTTGAAATTTACCAAAAGCGTTGCTAAAGTCTTCGTCTGTAACTGCTTGGGGGTTTAGTCCCAAAAGAGGTAGCAGTGCATCATTGCGCCAGCGTAAAATATGTTGAGGAAAATCCTCTGCACTTACCTCGTCGTAGTAATCATCACCCAAAGATTCTAATGCTGGTTCGTAGTTGAGGGTGAGAAAAGGATTGTGAGAATTTTCGTCGTTGGAAGTTTCAGCCAGATTCATTACGAGCAAAGGTAATTGATTCTACCTTTTATCCTACCGCCGACAGCAGACAGTGTGAAGTGAATTACCGAACAGCCCGCAGCCAAGATGAGGCTAGAGAATGTAGCATAAGTTAAATACACCTTTGCAATCTACAAAAGAATCTCTGCCAATGCATCCTCAAAAAGTTACCGGATCTATTCGCGTTATCGGTTTAATTAGCGGCACTTCTGTAGATGGTATAGATGCTGCTTTGGTAGAGGTTTCTGGTAGTGATTTGGACTTAAAAATTGAGTTGCTAGCAGGGGAAACATATCCTTACGCCGCCGAATTAAGAGAGAAAATTTTAGCCGTTGGCGCTGGCGCTGCTATTTCAATGGCAGAATTAGCAGAAATAGATGATGCGATCGCCTTTGCCTTTGCCCAAGCGGCGCAAAATATCCAAATCGGTCACCAGCCAGCAACTTTGATTGGTTCCCACGGTCAAACTGTCTACCATCGACCGCCCCAGGGGGGAAGTCAAAAGTTAAAAGTCAAAAGTCAAAAATCCAACTGCTTGGGTTATAGCTTGCAATTAGGTCGCGGTGCTGTGATTGCCCATCTGACGGGAATTACCACTGTGAGTAATTTTCGCTTGGCGGATATCAATATTGGTGGTCATGGTGCGCCCCTTGTGCCGAGAGTAGATGCTTTTTTGCTCAGTGATTCAGTACAAGGACGTTGCATTCAAAATATTGGCGGAATTGGCAATGTAGCTTACATTCCGCCTCGTGGTGGTGACTGGCTCTCAAAAATTCGCGGTTGGGATACCGGCCCCGGCAATAGTTTATTAGATTTGGCAGTGCAGCATTTAACTGATGGTGCTAAGTCCTATGATCAAAACGGCGATTGGGCAGCCAGTGGTATTCCTTGCGATTCATTAGTAGAACAATGGCTCCAGCAAGATTACTTTCATCTACCCCCGCCGAAATCTACAGGTCGGGAGTTATTTGGTGTGGCTTACCTGCATCAGTGTTTAAAAGATGCCGAACCGTACCAACTTAACCCTGCTGACTTACTAGCGACACTCACAGAACTAACTGTGGCGACAATTGCTCACAGTTATCAGACCTTTTTACCCCAAATGCCGCAGCAGGTGTTATTGTGCGGTGGTGGTAGTCGTAATTTGTATTTAAAACAAAGGTTACAGTTATTGTTGCCATCAGTGCCAGTCTTGACGACAGATGAAGTAGGCTTGGATGCAGATTTTAAAGAAGCGATCGCCTTTGCTGTTTTAGCCTACTGGCGACAATTGGGGCTGAGTGGAAATTTACCTGCTGCCACTGGCGCACCTTATGAAGTACTTTTGGGAGAAATTCATTCAGAAGTAGGGATGATCTGAATGTGCTTGTGGTGCATCCATACTTCGTGATTTCAACTCTGGAATTCCGACCAAAAAAAGTGGGGTTGGGCGTTCGCTTCACTATAAAACGCGAATCCCGTAAAGGGAGGAGAAGCCCGCACTCTCATCTTTGATTGAGTGTCGGAGTACGCCAAAAATAGCATCTATCCACAGGGGAGCAAAACAAACCAACCATTATCAACTCATTCAGCTTGAGCGCAAATCAGTATTGTCATGGTATTTCTATTTACGTCATGCTGTACTAGGGGTATTGGAACAAGACAAGGAACATACAAAGTGGCTCACACTTTTATATTGGAACCAGGGTGCTGGACAATGGAAGGCAATTGGCTGGAGCGTCATGGTATGCCCATCAGCGTTAAAGGTATGACCTTAGTCGCTTGGAATCGGGATAACTGGTTCACTATGGCCACAAAACTGATATTTCCAGGTAGCGATCGCTCGGAAATATCTTTGCAATATAAGGGGCGATTGGACAAGGGAGAGCGCCAATATACTTTTTTACTGCAACACAGTCTTTTAGGACACATTGAAGGTGAAGGCTGGATTGGTGTAGATACTATTGTGCAGCGTTACTGGGTACTAGGCGATCGGCAACGCCGGAGTGGTTTTGAAACCATGCATCGCATCTCAGAAGAAACATATTATCTCAGCAGTGGCGTGATGGCAGGTCATGTCTTAACTAATACAATGGAAGCTAGCTTAGAGCGTCAGTCAACATCGACTCAAGGGCTTCCAAGTAAAAAAAGCTGAGATCACTCTTAGACAAGGGGGATAAAAAAACCAGGATCAAGGAGATATATACTGAGCCAAAATTGGGAAAGCTAAAACTAGATCAATTTCAAACTGCGGAATATCATAAAACATCAGGATAAATCTACCACCTACTCATAGGTGTTCATCATGTTCAATGAACATTGGAGTCGAATTTTCTATGTCAGACCCCAACATTGGTCGCTTACTCGGCAAACGCTACCAGCTTCAAGAGTTAATTGGTACTGGAGCTATGGGTCGGGTTTATCGTGCTAAGGATATTTTGTTGGGCGGCGTACCGGTTGCCGTCAAGTTTCTGGCTTTGTCCCTACACAATAAGAAAATGCGGTTGCAAGACCGCTTTGAACGAGAAGCGAAAACCTGTGCCTTACTAGGGCAAAAAAGCATTCACATTGTCCGAGTCATGGATTACGGTGTAGACGAAAACAACACGCCGTTCTATGTGATGGAATACCTGCAAGGACAGAGCCTCACCCAGATTATCCGCCAACAAAATCAAAGTCTATCTTTCCCCAGATTTTTGAGTATGGCGCGTCAAATCTGTTTGGGGTTGAAGTGCGCTCATGATGGTATTCCAGTTGATGGCAACGTCTACCCCATTATTCATCGTGATATCAAGCCTAGCAATATGCTGGTGATTCAAGACCCTAGCTTTGGGGAATTGGTCAAGGTGCTAGATTTTGGAATTGCTAAGTTACTACAAGCTGATAGCGACCAGACAAAATACTATTTAGGCACAATGGCTTATTCCTCTCCCGAACAAATGGAGGGTAAGGAGTTAGATAATCGCGCCGATATTTATAGTTTGGGCGTGATGATGTTCGAGATGCTCACAGGCAAAATGCCCCTAGTCGCACCAAGTCACTCTTTTGGTTCGTGGTATAAAACACATCATACGGAAGAACCACGTACCTTTGCCAAGGTTGCTCCCACCTTGCAAATTCCCCAGTCAGCAAAAAATTTAGTTATGAGTTGTCTGGCTAAAGCCGCAAGCGATCGCCCCCAAAGCATCGGTGATATTCTCCAGGCTATAGAATCTATAGAACAGGATTATCGCCAGCAGACAACTTCACCGACTGATCATACAACTACCCACGCCCTGACTATTAGGGATGAACTGCAACCGAAAAAAACAGCTAATTTACAGGTATCTTCATCCAAAGATGAATTTGATCCTATTCGCTCTGCTTCCTGGCCGGCCAATAAACCAATTGCCGATATTGTTTTCCCGAAATCTATCCAGTCTCATGGAGAGATGCTACCAGCCCTATGGGTGATGCTACCGCAGCAAGAAATCATCAAACGCTTACACTGTAATATTTATAATCAGTTTTTGTTTATTAATACTCCCCACCCGATGTTGCTCTGGATTACTGTAATCTACAATCGCCAACATGGTGCGAAGTGTTTACCTTATTATCTGGATATGAAAACTAGTCTGGGTCAAGAAATCGTCTGCTTACTGGCACAGATGGGTTCCTATCGTTTGTTGTTATTTGCACGGGAAACACCAAATCGCTGTTCTCATGTTTTACTATCGAATATTGATCCAGCCCAACCCCAACGGCTGCAACAGTGGATAGCAATGAGTAAAACCTTTACGTCATCTGCCAATTCCCATCTGAGTAAAAGTCTACTCAAAAGCGAGTATGAAAAAATTAAGCCCAAAATTTTGGCAAAGTTGGAAACAGTGTCCACAAATTTGTCTGTCAATATTTCTAGCTAGTTTAACTAAGAGGCAGCAAAGAAGAAACTAGCGCAACGTGTGGGGTCGAATCTCCAACTGAATTATCCCCCTGGCTCCCCTTGTCTTCGAGACGCTACGCTTACCGCGTAGCTATGCCCGTTAGGGCTTTACGGTTAGGCTCAGGGCAAACCTGCTCCCTGGTCTCTTTTTCAAGGCTCAACGCTCTTCAAGACACCATCACATATCATAAATTTGATTTTTTTCACAATGTAAAACTTTGTTAAGAAAGACATATATCTGGTTGTAAGCTTTATTCATAAAAAATATAATGGCTATCAATGGCAGTTGCAAAACTGCGTTGATAAAAGTCCTAAACTCATTTAACGCATGGGATAGAGGCTGATTATAACAGCCTAATTAGCGTCAAATGTTAAGGACTCGCTGCTTGTTTGCACACAAAAATCCATAAAATTTTATCCAAAATATTCTTTTGTCTATATTGAAATAAACAGATGAATGTGAATTGATGAAACGGTTAAGTTACCAAAGTTTCAATTGAATTTGGTCTAGCCTGATTTTTAGTGTAACCCCAAAGCCACAGTAGATTAGTACGACCATAAAGAGCTTGTCATGTGGCTGAGTAAAGCTTTCGGTCTAAAATTATCAGCAGATAAGTTGTTTATTTGAGTTGACGCCCCAGCATCCCCAGCTCTTTTCCTCCGTGGAACTAAGCAAGAGAAGGAGGTCGCCCACTGCGACACACATACTAACCTATGCCATAGTGGAACCGGAATCTAAGCCCCACTGGTGCTTGAGTAACTCCTGATAAGTAGCTTCGCGCACCATCATTTGCTCATAAAGCTTGACCAAAAAGTCTTTAGCTTGGTCGTTGCTCATGTGCTGTACTTGGCTAGCAAAGGATCGGATGCTAAATTGCTGTTCCAAAGATAGTTCGATGGGTTGGCTCATAATAAACTCCGAGAAAAACAACGCGTAAAATTGATATTGATTACAGAAGTCACAATTGTATAAAAAGTGGGTCAGTAATGTTTATCCATTTGTACCTCTGTATTAAGAAAGATAACAATTGTTTGACGAATTGCCCACATCCTTATGGGTAAGATTCCCTTTTTGATATCTTGCACCTCAGCCAACTGATGTATAACCAGGGTTTACCAAAGCTTATCTTGGGCTGAAAAAAGTTTTTGTATACCATCGGTTAGTTCGTTGGAGTAGTCTGATTTACTTCCCACTCATTTCAACGTCTCCTATCAAGAGCGCTGATTCAGGGTGAGAAAAAGGTATTCAGCGTAAATTATATTCGCTTTATATGATTAGGTGCAAAAAGTCAATTGACCAGGTTGGGCAATATCCGCCTCCAATAGGTAATTTTGGAGGTTAAAAGTATTTGTATCAAGTTGTAAATAGGAAAAATGCTCAGGCTGAACAAATTGCTGAGTATATTTACTAAAAAAATAATTTGTGAGCAATTTTGGATTTGAAATTCCTAGTTTTTGGTTGAAACCAATCCAAAATAAATTAGCCCTAGCCGCTTTTGAGTAGGGAAAATCCAAAATTGCACATTTTAATTTATGCTTGAGCTTTTTCTTCAAGTGAGACTATCACGATGGTGATGTTATCGTGTCCTCCCTGCTCTTTGGCGGCTTCAGTTAGGGAAAGGGTAGCTTTTTCTAATATGGCAGTGTTGCGGAGGTGATCAGCAATATTTTCATTGTTCAGTTCTTCGGTCAAACCATCACTGCATAGCAGCAGGCGATCGCCTAATTTCACATCTAGGGGTTGCACATCAACTTGATGCAAATCTTCCCTTCCCAAACACCGGGATAATATATGGCGGTAGGGGTGACTTCGAGCTTCCTCTACAGTAATATCACCTAGCTTGATTGCCCTAGCTATCCAAGTGTGATCTTCTGTGACCTGTTGTAATTGCGAGTCCCGAAACCGATATAACCTGGAATCACCAACGTGAGCGCACCAAGGCGAATCTGTGGAGCGAAAAATCACAGCGACAACTGTAGTCCCCATATCAGCGCGTTCGGGATGCTGTTTTTGATCCGCTATAATGGCTTGATTTGCTTGCCATAGGGCATTTTCTAGCAATTTGGGAGTCTGTTCAGCAGTATTCCAGTGGGACACCAAAAACGTTTGAATTTCCTGGGTGGCGATGCGACTGGCTTGTTCACCCCCAGCATGACCACCCATACCATCAGCAACAATAAAAAATCGCCCATCAGGATCGATGTAGTAAGCATCCTGGTTACTAGAGCGAATAAGTCCCGGATCGCTGGAACCGGTGAAGTTTAGTTTCATAATTTTTCAGCACAATTAATATGTCCGGTCATAACGGTCAAGGCGTGATAGCAAGCGAATCAGGATGACTGAAATTGCTGCGGCAATTAAACCAGCTAGCACGGCCAGCCATATATAACGATTAACCAATAAAATTGTAGCTGAAAGAGTAAATCCACTGATTATTAAAGCGTAAGTTGTGCCTAGTTGGATATTGCTCTGCCTGCGTAGTAGGCGCTCCGTTTCTATTGAACGGACACGCACACGCATATCACCGCGTTCTAATTTTTCTAGTGTATCCTCTAATCTCCGGGGCAGCCCGAATGCCGTGGTACTAACTTGAACTGCTTGGCGACTTAACTCATTGATAAAGCTATTATTATCAGAACCATTCATATTTGTTATTAGTTGCATTGCATATGGTTGGGCAACTTCCATAAAGTTAAATTCTGGATCTAAGCCTTTACCTACCCCTTCTAGAGTAGAAAAAGCTCGCATCACAAAAGTGAAGGTTGCCGGAAATCTAAATGGCTGATTATAAGCTAATTCATACAAATCGTCACTGATTGCGGCCACAGACTGATTTTCAAAGGGCTGATCCATGAAATTGTCTAGCATATACTGGACAGAACGCCGCACAGGCCCCATATCATCTGTAGGTGCGATCGCCCCTAAATCGATCAGAGATTGGACAACGCGATCGCCATCTTTTTGAGCGATCCCAAACAGCGTTTGCATCAGTCCTTCACGCACATTAGACTGAATCTGCCCCATCATGCCGAAGTCGTAGAAAATTAAATCACCATTGGGACTAACAGCAATATTACCTGGGTGAGGGTCGGCATGGAAAAAGCCGTTATTTAGTAACTGCAACAAATAAGCTTGAGCGCCTTGACGTGCTAACACCTTACGATCTAAACCCGCGGCTTCTAAAGCTTCATATTGGCTAATTTTAATTCCGGGGAGATATTCTAAAGTTAATATTTTGGGTGAAGCATAACGCCAATAAACTCTAGGGACTTTTACCCATTCATAGCCCCGAAAATTCCGACGAAAAGTATCAGCATTCCGACCTTCATTGAGATAATCAATTTCTTCCCAAAGAATGCGGCAACACTCGTCGTAAATCCCTAGCCAATCTCTCCCCCGACCCCATTTTGGATGGTTTTGAAAGTAGCGGGTGATACCCTTGAGAATCTGTAAATCGATTTCAAAGAGCTGCTTTAGTCCAGGGCGCTGTACTTTCACCACAACTGATTCCCCGGTGTGCAGTACAGCTTTGTGTACTTGCCCTAAACTAGCAGCCGCCAGGGGAATAGGTTCAAAATTATGGAATAACTCCGGAATTTTCTTACCTAGTTCCTCCTCAATACTGGCTTCTACTTGCTCATAGCTAAAAGCAGGTACTTTGTCCTGTAACTTTGCCAATTCTTCGACATATTCACCGGGAAATATATCAGCACGGGTAGAAAATAACTGCCCGACTTTAATAAAAGTTGGCCCTAAGTCCAACAGTGTATTACGAATCCACACCGCTTGGGCTTTGCGCCTAGCAACTTGCTTGGCTTCAGTCACACCGCCAGCATAACTCCAAGATTTGTTGTAGCGCCAAAGCTTGAACATTAAGGTCAAGACAAAAGACCAAATATCCACAAAGCGCCGTCTGCTAGAGTAGTTTTCCCGATTCCAACGGTATGCCTGATCTGAATAACCTGTTTCCATATTTTTTGTTTACCGTTGGTTGTTAACCAAATGACTGAGATGAAAATAAACTCTGATTTTTGAACTATTTACGAGCCAGTGTCATGTAATCATGACTAATAACTAATGACTCAATCTATACAGAACTGCTGCGATAACGTTGCAATTCATTTCGCAACAGGGCGATTTCGGCTCTGAGTTCATCGATTGTTGCTTGTAAGTCCACAGAATCAGAACCAGAGTATCCACCGCCGGAGGTACTTTGGCCAGCATTAGCCGCCTCTGCTGCCCGATTTGCCCGTTCTACGACTTCATCTGTGAACTGGCGCATTTGCTCTCTAGCTTCGGCATCAAATTTGCCCAAATCGCTCAAAGCATCGGTTACAGCGACTTCTAGACGCTCATTAATTACTTCTGCTACTGCTCTGCCTACGAAAAAGGCTTGTACAAGGGGGTTACTCATAAATTTTTGTTACGTTGCTCCGCAAGAGAATTATAACTTGCCTGCCTGCTTTGCGGCTTCTGCTGGAGAGCTAAAAATTTGGCTCTGAAGAAACACAGGGAATGGGGAATGGGGAATGGGCAGTTAGTTATATGTGTTTTTTGAATACTAGAGGCAGGGGCTATGCATTACTATATGTTGAATATTATACTAAAGTTTATCTGCATAGACTTTGGTTTCGCTGGTGATTATGTGCAGACAAAAATGCCTCTAACTCAGAGTAACAGCTTAGTACTGCCGTGAAGTAAAAAGAGAGCCTACGGGATGCTAGGGCTTTACAAAAACATATTTAATCAGCTTTTTATTGGTTTCAAATGGTTGTGCTATTTAGAGGCGAATAGTAATAGGGATTCTGGAAACTTAACAGGCGATCGCTTACTTTTCTATTTTCTCAGTTTTTATTTTTATTTCTAAACATATAAATAACTATTATTTAAACATTGATTAAACTGAATTAGTTTTGGTATCATACAAGGCAAGGTGATAATCAACTCAAGCAGCTAAAACTAACTTATGTAAATCAAGCCAATTAAAAATAATCTGTGTTTTGTATTTCGTCTAGCTGCCTGTAAAATATTGCATAAAACTGAATTGACTTCATTGATATCTGGCTGTATATACTTGATTTAGTAGTTTAAATAATTGTTGAAAAATATGTTCTTTAATATTTTTAATAAAAAACCACTACTTAATCCAGCAACAACAGAATGGCTATTTGAAACTTTTGCATGGGCAATTGAGAACTTTGGCACTTATACATTTTATCAAGATACCATTTTGGTAACGCCAACTCATAAACATTTTCCACTTAAAATTGAGCAACTGCATGAATATGAGATTGCACTAAAAACCTTGGAAATGGTGAAGAAATATGCCATGATTCAAAACTGGCCATGCGAACTAGTGGTACAAGAACCTGATGTTGAACTTCAGCTAGCAGAAACTTTGATAATTGAGAGTCCTACAGCAGGAACTGCGGGAACTTTTTCTCACAGTGAGGGTAAATATGTAATTACGTATAATCCCAAAATTCTGAAAAATTCTGAAAATATGGTAGCCACTTTTGCTCATGAACTAGCTCATTATCTCAGCTATAATTCTCCACTCCCACCACTAGGGAGAGAATATCTCGAACATGCAACTGATTTATTAGCGGTATATATGGGCTTTGGAGTATTTCTAGCTAATACTGCTTTTTCATTCCAACAATATAATAATGTTTATTCTCAAGGTTGGACTGTCTGCAATCAAGGTTATTTGTCACAGTATGAATTGACATACGCTTTGGCTATATTTTGTACTTTAAAGGATATTTCTAATCCAGAGGTAGAAAAGCATCTGAAAAAATCTCTATGTTCTTTTTATAAAAAAGCAGTTAAAGAAATTTCAGATAAATCTGACATCGATAGACTGAAATCAATAAACAAAGGCATGAAAGATGTCAGGCTTTTAAGTCATTAACTCAGATATGGCAATATTCTCAACAACACCTGATCAATCTATTACTTCAAGCAATAATTAAGAATTTCAGATTTATTTCTTCTCAAGAAGCCCGGTTTTTGTCCCAGGTGCAAATTGTTAAAAAACATCAAGTAATTAAACTTTTTGGACTAATTTCAATGTATTTACGTTTTGTATAAATTTAGGGGAAACCTTACTGATTGCCTTTGAATTATGAATTATCCATACCCAGATTTCAATGAACACGGCTATCAAGTGGTGCGAGAATTAGGACGCAATCGCGAAGGAGGAAGAATTACTTGGCTTGCATCAAATGTTGGTAGAAGTGAACAGGTGGTATTAAAGCAGTTTTGTTTTGCTCAAGCCGCATCCAGTTGGTCTGGTTTTCAGACTCATCAACGGGAAATTGATATCCTCAAAGGATTGAAGCATCCTGGTATTCCCAGTTACCTGAATTCCTTTGCGACATCTGATGGCTTTTGTCTGGTTCAAGAATATATCGACGCTCCATCTTTAGCACAAACGCGTAGCTTTGCACCAGAAGAAATTAAACAAATTGCTGTCAACGCCCTAGAAATTTTGGGATATTTGCAAAATCGCAATCCTTCCGTAATTCATCGAGATATCAAACCGGAGAATATCTTGGTAGATGAAACACTCAATGTTTATTTAATTGACTTTGGTTTTGCTCGCATTGGGAGCCAGGAAGTTGCGGGGAGTAGTGTATTCAAAGGTACTCCGGGTTTTCTGCCACCAGAACAAATGTTTGAACCGACAAAGGCAACAGACCTATATGCTTTGGGTACAACTTTGATTTGCTTGTTAACAGGAATTAAATCAATAAATATACGGCAATTGCAAGACCAAGATGATCCTTATTTAATTAAGTTTCGTCATCGTCTACCCCAGTTGAGTCTGCGGTTTCTAGGTTGGTTGGAAAACATGGTACAACCCCTACAAAAAAACCGCTTTCCTAATGCAAAAGTAGCTTTAGAAGCACTCAAACCACTTGATGTTATCCGTGTGGCGGGAGTTGATTTTAGTGAAACAGTGCTGGAGTTCAAAGCCAAAAGCTTAGGAGAACAGTTAACCCAAAGTATCACAATTAAAAACCCTATTTCAGATACTGTATTGACAGGGAGATGGGAAGTTGCACCCCATCCTCATGATCCACCGCATACACCAGATTTCCATGCTTGGATTTCAGTGAAACCTGCTAAGTTTAAGGGTAATAATACTCAATGTCAGATTCAAGTGGACACGAGTAAATTGATGGCAGATAAGCAATACAAGCGTCAACTAATACTCCACTGTAATGCTTATCCAGAGACACACACTTTAACTGTGAAGGTGCAGACAGCTTCAATACCAATTCAAAAGCAAGAATTACCCTATGCTTGGCTTGCTGGAGTGTTATTAATTGGTGTGATAGCACCCATATTCTTAACATCATTGATGGCTGTTGCTGGTTTATTTTTAACTGTAGCTATAACTGGTTTATCTTTAGCTATGATTTTGTTGATAGCTACCTTTGATGTATCGACAGTAATGAATGCTGTGGGTAAAGGATTGATGGGAGCATTTATTGGACTTATTGTGGGTTTTGGGATTGGTAGTTTTATTTTTATAATATTAGCAACATTATTTGATTTGTATTATAGATCTTTCAAGGAAATACTTAGAATTGGAATAATAAGTGGGGCTATTGTGGGTTTTGGTATTGGTGGTATTAGTGTTTTACATTTTCAGTATAATTATAATGTGAGTCTGCTGAGAAAATGGCATTTGTCTAGTGTCATCTTGTATTTACTCACAGCAGGATTTGGAACCAGCTTAGGAATGACTTTTATAGTTGGAATTATCAATCCCTACATCCCATTTGCACTAACAGTAACAGGATTGCCATTGATAAGTATTGGAGTTTATTCACCTTTAAAACGACACAGATTAATTGCTAAATATCGTCAGTCTGAAAATTCTTTAATCAAGCCGTAAAAGAGTTATTTTAGATAAACAAATTGCTGACATAGTTTAAAATTTCCCTGGCTAGCCCACAATGCGATTATCTACGGTAGGCTACGCGTTCACGCCATGTATTAGAGGCGATCGCACACCATAAAACTGCTAAAATAAATCCATAACTACTTGATGCCGTATTTATTCTATGACCATTGCTCAAGAATTAGCTCCCCAAGCAGGCATTGACCAAGATGTTATCTTTCCCCCTGGTGATTTATATAGTGATGAACCCCCCTTGGAAACAGAACTGCATCTACGGCAAATAATTCTACTTTTTAAATGTCTGGAATGGCTGTGGCGAGACAGAGATGATTTTTATGCAGCGGGAAACCTGACTATCTACTACAGTCCACACCAACGCAAATCACAAGACTTTCGCGGGCCAGATTTTTTTGTGGTGCTGGGAACGGAACGCAAAACCCGAAAAAGTTGGGTAGTTTGGGAAGAAGATGGCAAATATCCCCATGTGATTGTGGAAATTCTGTCTAATTCTACAGCACAGACTGATAAAGAATTAAAGAAACAAATTTATCAAGATACTTTTCGCACCCATGATTATTTTTGGTTTGACCCCTACACATTAGAGTTTGCGGGATTTCATTTAGTAGATGGAGAATATCAATTTCTAGAACCAAATGAAAAAGGACATTTGTGGAGTCATCAGTTAGGTTTATATTTGGGAGTTTATGAAGGTTTAGTGAGATTTTTTACAGAAGTTGGGGAATTAGTGCCGACTCCTGAAGAAACAGCAGAAAAAGCCGAACAAAAAGCTGAACGTTTGGCAGCAAAACTGCGAGAATTAAATATTGATCCTGATACAATTTAATTCGTAATTCGTAATTCGTAATTCGTAATTTAAGAGCGTAGAAACCCCCAACATAATCTTTGATTTAGTTGTTATCACTGACTGGAATTATCAACTATAGTGATTGCCATTCAAGTTAGGTACAAGCAGTAATAATTAAACGCAGATGGACGCTGATAAACGCAGATAATTTTGTACTTTATTAGATTGGGATGATGAAAGCTAATCTTATTCTCATTCAAAAATTATCCCTTCATAAATATCACTGAGAGAAATTTGAAAATCTATTGTTTGTAGTGATAATACTGCATCTTGGGTTTCATACTCTGTTAATACCCATTGACCATTATTATTTTTATGAAACTGCTCCACAAAATATTCATATTGGTCAATCATAATATATTCTTGAAATGTGGGCAGAGAACGATAATATCTAAATTTACTGGTTTTATCGTAAGTTTCCGTAGATTTAGATAATACTTCGGCAATTATTAAAGGGTTAGTTACAGTCGTAGTCCCAGTTCCTTCATATATTGGTTCTCCTGGAATAATCATTACATCAGGATATGTGTAAATGCGATAACGGGGTATCCACAACTTGACATCACCCATGTAAATTTTGTAATTTTTACCCCGCATTCTGAATTTGAAATTAGCATAAAAATTACCTGCTATTTCGTTGTGATTGGTAGTTCCACCAGCCATAGGGACAATTTCTCCATCTAGATATTCATTTTTATATTCTGATGTCTCTTCTAGTTGTAAATATTCTTCTGGGGTGTACTGGCGTTTTTGTGTTGAGATTTGCATAAAACTTACCTCTGTGTAGGATAATCTATTGAGGATAATGCTGGGCTAAAAACTCTTCAGCTTCTGTTCTATTTTTAATCACTCCATCTAAAGTAGCAGTGAGTAAATCATCTAACATTTGGCGAAATTTCGGATTTGGTTTGTAGCCTAATTTTTTTAAATCATTGCCATTAATTATTGGCTGCACATTTGTCAAAACTGTTAAATAATGCCATATCTGCTTTCTGAGGATGCGCGGACTAGACAAAGCAATTAAAATCAGCATGGGTAAATCATACTGTCGTAGTAACTGCACTATTTCACTGGGACGCTGACAAGTTGGTAATAATTCCCTCACCTGGGTTTGGACTGTAGCTAAATTTTCTAAACGTTTAATCGCATCCTCTGGTAAATGCAGATTTTTTGCTACTTTCTCCCGATACTGCGATTCTAAATGAGCAATTAACGCTTCTAAACGCATTTCCCAGTGGGTGAGGGTTTGTTGGGAGTCAAATCTTCGTAAACAGCGTTCTAATAATCGCAATTGCTGCAAAAGTGACTCATCTAGCTTCAGGGTAGGATGAATACACTGCAACGCCCCTAATTTATTCAGTAGTTGTAACGCTGATTTCCAATAGGGGGCTTGGAGGATGTATTTTAATTCGGCTTTGAGTCGAGTTTGTAAGGCTGGGGTTTTAATATTTGTTTGGGCGGTGCGATCGTAAACGCCGCTATTGATGGCATAGTGGATAAACTCTTCGGTTTGCGATTCTAACTCAAATCCAAAGCGCACAGCGAACCGCACACCACGATAAATTCGGGTAGGGTCTTCAATAAAACTGTTGGGGTGTAAAACTCGAATTTGCTTGGCTTGTAAATCTATTAAACCTCCGAAGAAATCGAGTAATTCCCCAGGACGAGGGGAAGTAAGGCGCAAGGCGAGGGCGTTAATGCTAAAGTCACGGCGATACAAGTCTTGACGAATAGAACTAGCTTCAACTTCCGGGTTTGCGGCTGGATAAGGATAAAATTCTGTTCTAGCGGTCGCAATATCCATCCATAAAGAATCTAATTCTGGGTCTTTGTGCCACAATAAAGCCGCAGTTTGAAAAGCCCCATGAATTTCTAACCGCGCCCCTGGATAAATTTCTTGCAGTGCTTTTGCTAGTTCTACACCAGCACCAACGTCTGCGGCTTGGTGAAAGCCATCAACTACAAGGTCTATATCTGTAATCATTAATGAACCTGCGGCTGATTCAGCTAACAGCAAATCTCGCACCGCACCACCGACCAAATAAAGATGCCAACCTCGTTTTTCTGCTGCTTGAGATGCTACGGTGAGTAATTGCCATAGTTGCGGCGCTAGGCGATTTTGTAACTCTGTATTCAGGGTAATTTTAACTTTTTGCTCTCCATCTTCCCATCTTCCCATATCTTCATCGGCTTGATGTAATTGCCGTAAGACATCGGTACGGGTGACAATTCCCACTAATTGTTCGTTTTCTAATACTGGTAAGCGTCCAATATCATAAGTTACCATCAGTGATTCAATTTGTGGCAGGATGGTATCTGATGTAATTGTTTTGACTTTAGTAGCCATGTAGCCTTTGACTGGCGCATGACTAAATCCGTGGTGTAAGGCAATATCTATATCCCGTCGCGAAATAATTCCTACCAGTTTTCCTTGGGTATCAAGTACAGATAAACCAGAATGTCCATAGCGTAATAAAATGCTTTGTGCTTGGGAAATTGTGGTTTCGGGGCGAATAGTGCGGACTGGGGAAGACATTAAGTCTCTGGCTGTGGGAGGATGAGGAATTGAGCTTTTGATGCCTTCTAGGAGTTGTTGTAGTGTTTCCTGTGTATTTACTTGGCGTGAACTTAAGGATGCGGCTTGAGAATTTCCACCACCACCGAATATTTGAAATAGGATATTCAGATTTACACCGGGAATTTGGCTTCTCCCAATGATTGTTAACCGCGATTCATTTTCTTTGTGGTTATATTCGTTTGCCAGTAGTAAAGCATCAATTTCAGTTAATTCCAGCAATTGGGAAGCTAAACTTGATAACCCTGGCACAAATTCATCTGTTTTTAGAGTTACCCAACTAATAGTATATCCACGCAAAGAAAAATATTCTAAATTTTCCAGGGATTCGGTTAATAGCTGCTGTAATTGCGGCGATAAGCCGGGGTCTAGATAAGTGGAAATTACTGATGCACTCACTCCTTGTTGCATTAACCAAGCTAAAGCTAAAGCATCTCTGGGTGTGGCACTGTCAAAGGTTAAGGAACCTGTATCGACATGAATCCCCAAAGCCATGACTGTGGCTTGGGATAAAGTCAGGGGAATTTGCTGTTGTTGCAATTGTTCCACTATTAAAGTTGTACAGGCTCCCACTGCTTCAATGTGGGATTCTGTGGCGGGAATTTTTAGCTCTTGACTGAAGTGATGATCGTAAACTATTATTTCTATGTTGGGTAAATCTAACCATTCGGCAGCTTTACCGAGGCGATCGCGCTGTTGTGTATCCACAACTCTCAAAGAACGAATTTTTTCGGCATTGACTGCACGTCTTTCAATTAAGGGATATTCATCGCGGTGTAATGCTAAAAAATCTCTGACAGTCGGATGTGCGCCACCGCCCAGGACAATTTTACTACCTGGCAATAGGCAAGTCAGCCCAACTGCGGCTCCTAATGCGTCAAAGTCTGCGGTTGTGTGACAAAGAATTAAGTCCATATTCATTAGTCATTAGTCCTTTGTTTAAAATCCTAGTTCGTAGTGAGCGATGAATTGCTCAGAGCCTGGGTGAGCAGGACTAAAGTCCTGACTACAAACTAGATTTAGTTACTTAATAATGACTATAGTGACGCAATTTCTGCTAGCTTAACAGATAAGGCAAAACTGTTGGTGTCGCCCTTTAAGATATTCTAGGTTTAGTATTTGCGCTAGTTTGAGAGAAGGAAAAATGACCATAATATTTCAATTCGCTTTGATATCTTTAGTTCTCACATCTTTTGTTTTGGTAATTGGCGTTCCTGTTGCCTATGCTACCCCACAAAATTGGGTGGAATCTAAAAAACTGCTCTGGCTTGGTTCTGGAGTCTGGATTGCCTTGGTGCTATTAGTCGGTGTATTAAACTTTTTTGTGGTTTAAGCGATCGCTTATCTCTATTTCCCCAAAATAGCATAGCGACTACAGGAGCAGAAGAGCCAAGAACAAGATTTGACTGTTATCTTGTTCTATTTACCTAAATGTGCTTTTCTGCTCTTTGGCATCTCAAGAAGAAATGTATATTGGTCAGAGTATAGTTGATTAAGAGGCAGTTATGGCAGTTTTTGAGGGAACTTTTGCTCAAACGGAACCGTTGCATTTAGCAGTGGTTGTTGGTCGATTCAACGACCTCGTTACCGGGAAGCTGCTAGAGGGTTGTCAAGATTGCTTGAAACGCCACGGTATAGACCCAGACCCCTACGGTAGTCAGGTGGACTATGTTTGGGTTCCTGGATGTTTTGAAGTGCCTCTGGTCGCGCGCCAACTAGCACTTTCCCATCGTTATGATGCGGTAATTTGTCTAGGTGCTGTGATTAAGGGACAAACGCCTCATTTTGATTATGTCTCTGCTGAAGTTTCTAAGGGCATTGCCGCCGCTAGCTTTCAAACTGGTGTGCCGGTAATTTTTGGGATTTTGACAGTGGATACCATGCAGCAAGCCTTAGAACGAGCCGGGATTAAAGGCAATCATGGCTGGGATTACGCCATGAACGCCCTAGAAATGGCTAGTCTGATGCGGCAATTGCGCTCTAATCTCACAGAGTCAGCCCCCCACAATGGACAGTCTTTGCCAGCATCTTTTGCAGGTAAAAACATCGGCAATTTAGCCGCAGAGTCAGAAGAAGTAGGCTGATGCTGGTGCGGTGTGCTGAGTCACAAAACTCAGCACTTCAAATTTAGGGGTTGACAAATGAAAATATATCTGAGATTATAGAGTTTACATGGGAAATGCGGGTATAGCTCAGTGGTAGAGCGTCACCTTGCCAAGGTGAATGTCGCGCGTTCGAATCGCGTTACCCGCTTTAAAAAAATTTATGTCTAGGTTGATATTACCTCCGGGATTATCTAACCTGACTCAAATTTTTTGGGGTGTAGTCAATTCGTGTCATCTCGGTGTACTAAACTGGATTAAGTCTGGTTAGTTAAACGCCATTATGATCAGGCAAAGCATGATTTAGCGTCTCCTTGCTATTGACCGTGGGAAACCAAACCCCCAGGTATTGAGCAATGGTATTCTCGCAAAATATAAACAACACGCTCAAGTTATTAGAACGCTTGTGCCATCTCAAAAACCAGAAAAAATTGACTTGAACACGGAATATGCCTGTCCCTGCCGTCGCAAAGGACAATTAATTCCGATTACACTCACAGAAGCATTTGGTTGCGATCGCTGTCAACAAATCTTTGTAGTAGAAGATCATGGTCATGTTCTAGAACAGCTTTCAACCACCTATCCCTACAAACGAGCTTGGCACTGGACGGGAAAAAGTTGGCGGATTGTGCCGACTCGCTTGGGAGAAAGCTATCTACCTATAGCGCTAGGCATTATATTCGTGCTAGTGATTATATGGTTACCATTAGCACTGCGATTGGCAAATGGTTCTAGCATTATTGCTTGGGCGATAGTGGCGGTGCTGTTGGCTATTCTGCCAGCACTGATGGTCTGGCTTACCTACAGACGTTAATTCCATGACCGTTGAACTTTTGGATGATTCCCCCGAACCAATTACTAGCGCTAAACGCGCTTATCAAGCCTCCCTCAAGTTGGGGTTTACTAAGGGAATAGACCGCAGTCGCGCTGTGTTAGCAATGGCACAAGCACTGTTAAATTCCTTTGATGACATTTTGGAAGCCAACACTTTGGATCTAGAAGCTAGCAAAGAAATGGCTGTGCCAGAGTTAATTTTAGATTGGCTGAAGCTGACTCCCACGAGGCTAGAAGCAGCAGTAGAAGTTCTTCAGAGGTTAGGGGAAATTTCTGATCCGTTACGGCGAGTCAGGAACGCTGATTATCAACTAGAGGATTCTCAGAGTTATACTCAGTTAATGCCTTTGGGAGTAATTGGATTTGTTTATGAAGCTTTTCCAGATTTAGGCGCGATCGCAGCTGGTTTATGTATTAAAACTGGCAATAGCATTATACTCAAAGGTAGTACAGAAGCGAGCCATTCCAACGAAGCGATCGCCAATGTCCTGCAAATCGCCCTTGAAGAAGTTGGCTTACCTCCAGGCTGCTTAGAACTGATTAAAGCCGAACACGGTGCTTCGATTCGGGATTTAGTCACCCAGGACAAGTACGTGAATTTAGTCCTGCCCTACGGACGTTCTAGCTTAGTCCAGCAGGTGATGCGACAATCAACTTGCCCAGTCTTAAAATCAGCAATGGGTAACTGTTATCTTTACTGGTCACTCAATAGCAGTTTAGACATGATTCGCTGGATGATTATCGATAGCCATGAAAGCGAACCAGACCAAGTAAACGCCATTGAAAAAGTATTAATTCATCGCCAAGCCTTACCATCATCTTTAGCAGTTCTGTGGAACAGTTTAAAAGAAAAAGGCTTTGCAATCAAAGCAGATGAAGAACTAGTAGAAGCTTTTCCCCACTTGCAGCTAGTGAAGTCAGAAGAATGGGGCAGCGCTTATTTAAATAAGACAGTAGCCTTTAAACTGGTAGATAGTTTAGAAGATGCGATCGCTTGGATTAATCAATACAGTAGCGGTCATGCTGACTGCATTGTCACAGAATCCTATCAAGAAAGTCGCCAGTTTGCTTTAGGAGTTAACAGCGCCTCTACCTATATCAACACTTCCCCCCGCTTTTCTCGCAACCCTTCACGGGGAGACTCAGTATTTCTCGGTATGTCTAATCAAAAAGGACACCGCCGGGGATTTATTAGTTTGGAAACCTTAACGACTGCAAAGCACATTGTTCAAGGGAATGGACGGTTTTAACAGTGGGAAATGTTAAATTATCATGCCAAAAAGCAGACCCATTGAGTGTTTGCTTAGAAAAAAACCTCGTCTAATTTAAAAAAACTTATAAAAAATATGCCGAAAACCCTTGAGGAACAGCAACGTAGTTGCGTATTCCGTACTTTAGGCAGGGGATGAAGGCTAATTGAGTCTTTTAGGACTCAGCCATGTTACGATCATCTAATCAGTACAAGATTTAAAAACCTACCCCCGGACTGGGGGAAAGTCTACGCCCGAAAAACCTTGAGGAGATATCACTACGCCATCAAAGGCAAACGTGGTGAGCCTGGGAACCTGTGTAAACAGGATATTAAGTCCGTGAGGTCTTAAGAATCTCCGCACCTTTAGGTCGGAGAGTGTCAATGCTAAATCAATCATTTAAATACAAATAACCACTTTCTTAATTCTCCTCACCTCCTCTTCTCCGCGCCTCCGCGACTCTGCGTGTTAGCGTAAGCGAGGTGTAGCCCGATAAAAAAAGTCCGCACAGGCGGACTTAATTTATATAGCTGTGAATTATATTCGCCTAGCTTTTATCTTGAGAAGTGTAGTAAACCTTACCACCTGTATCCGGGACAAATTTACAGCTAATCGCTGAACGCCATAACGACTTCCAAATAGGTTCCTCCGACTTGCGGAAGTATTCACCCATAATCGGTTTAATCGCCTCAGTCGCCTTTCGCAAATTGTAGTGAGGCATATTCAGGAAGATATGGTGAGCAACATGAGTACCGATATCATGATGGATGTGATTGATAAAACCGTAGTCCCGATCAATACTAGAAATTGCACCTTTCAGGAAAGTCCAATCTTCTCCACGATACCAAGGAATATCTTGCTCTGTATGATGCAAAAATGTCACCAAATCCAGCCAAACCACAAACACGATGTAGGGCATAGCGTAGTATTTCAGTAACCACATCCCACCCCATTGATAGGTGAAGAAACCTAGCAAACCCACCATGCCAATCCAGAGTGCCGTGCTGGTGATAACATCCCATTTTTCTGAAGGCTTAAAAAGTGGGCTACTGGGTGAAAAGTGAGAGCCTTCCTTACCAGGAGAACGCTTGAATAAATACACCGGATAAGCCAGAAGAAAGGCATAATATCGTCCTAACTTTTGGACTAATGGCATTTCCTTATACTGCGATTCTGACACAGGATACCAGCTTTCATCATTATCGATATTGCCAGTATTTTTGTGGTGAGTTCTGTGGCTAATTCTCCAACCGTGATAAGGAACTAATATCGGCGTGTGAGATAAATGCCCAATCAAATCATTCAGCCATTTCTGCTTAGAAAAAGATTGGTGTCCGCAGTCATGTCCGACTACAAACAAAGCCCAAAACATTGTTCCTTGCATGACCCAGAAAATAGGCCAAAAGTACCAAGAGTCTAGGTAATTAGCCACTGCATAAAGCAGACCAATAATCAGGATGTCACGAAAGAAATAAAATAGGGATTTTGTCACACTTGGCTGAAAGCATTCAGCAGGTATTGCAGCTTTCAAATCCTGAAGAGTAAAAGGCAGTTTAGTGGTATCCTCAGACAGTTTACAGTCATCAGGATTGTTGAAAGCGATGGTATTTGATTGCACTTGATTCTTTTGTGGGGATATAAATCGGACTTGATTTGAGGCTAGGTAATCTTAACTTCTCGCCATGTCTACAGAAATTAGCACCGCAGCGCGGCAGTCAAAAGGCTTTGATGCTGGGTTTTTTAAATTGTTTAGAGTGATATTTCTCTTAACAAATTGCTGTACTAGTTCTCGCGAACATACAAGAAGATAATTTATAGCAATTTCTCTTACAGTCTAAGTAAGTAATTGCCTGGTACTATTTATTTTACAGGATAATAAACGCTCTTGTTGTTTCAAGAGCGCAAGTTTGCTGATAGGTAAACTAATTACAGCGCTATTTATTTTCCTGCGTAATATTCTGTGAAAGTCTCATATCCAATATCAGTTTTGTACAGTTGACATTGGTCTGTAATTTGCTTCATTAAAGACCATGAAAATTCACATTCATCATGCAAATAAGGCTGCCAATTTTCTTTGATGCTGCTGTAAGCTAGGCGCAAATTATAAGAAGGAATGGCAGTAGAAATATGATGAGGAACGTGGACATTGATATCGTGGCAGAGAATTTCCACCCAACGGGGATAATCACAATGAATAGTCCCAGATAGCTGTGCCAAAGCTTCATTCCACTTGTTAGCTGCCAAAAAAGGAACATCTGGCTGGGTGTGGTGAACGATGGTGAAGGTACTCATCCAAAAATGGTAAACCATCCAGGGTAACAGCCAAAACTTGACAAATCCCCAAATACCAGTTGTAGCAATTAGGACAGGGAATGCGATCGCGGCAAACACCACGACTACAGCTACAGACAGCTTAACACTGGATTGGTCTTTGGTTTTGAAGTTCCGCCAATCAAAATGCACCCATGCCCAATGTCCAATGGAACCTACCCACCACAGGCGCTTACGCATGAATCTTTCAAAGGCATATTGTTTCAAAGGGGTCCAATTTTCAAACACGTGTGTTCTAATGGGATGCCAAGCATTATCCTCATCCAGCTTGTTGGTATGAGCATGGTGATAATTATGCTTAATCCGCCAACTGTGGAAGGGATAAATTAACGGCATCATGAATAAATGCCCCACCAAATCATTTACCCAACGACGTTTAGCAAAAGACCTGTGACCACAATCATGACCAACTACGAAAAAACCTGTCAAAGCAGTGCCTGTAAAAATCCAAGCTAGGGGCAAGAGAAACCAGGGAGTGATTGTCAGGATACAGTAGCCCAAGCTGACCATCAAGACACTTAGCAGCGCTTGTGTCCAAGCCTTGCGACGGTTTTGCTGAAAACATTCCCGTGGCAAACTTTTGATAATATCTTTTAGCTTCAGGTTGGGGTCACCAAGGTCGTCACTTAGTTTCTGGCTATTGATTATTGATGTAGTCATGAACACCTGGAAAACAACAAGAGTTGCGGCCAAGTCACTAAAATGATTGGTCGCAAAGTTTCTTAATATAACGTCTCAGATTATAACAACCTCAGCTACACAAGCGCACTATTAAATAGCTGTGGTCGATAATTTTTCGAGATTGTGAATGGTTATTAGTTGCTAGTAGAAATTACTTTTTAGCCAATAGTGAATAAATTCTGTAATTTATCCACTATTGACAGCTAACCTGGAAATTACTGTTTTTTCTCTGCCAACTTCACATTAGTAGCCAGACCAAATACTTGCAGCAATTGAATTGTCATCCAAGTTACATCGATTTCCCACCATTCCAGCCCGTGACGAGCTGAGTATTGAAAAGCATGGTGGTTATTATGCCAGCCTTCACCGAAAACTAGCACTGCTACCCACCAGCAGTTAGTTGAGCGATCGCCAGAATCATGGCTGCGATAACCAAATTTATGAGTAGCGCTGTTTACAAGCCAGGTGCAATGGTAAACCCAAACAATGCGCGCAAATACGCCCCAAACTACGAAAGACCAGCCACCCAGATACATCAGGAATAATCCCAGTGCTACCTGAATCAAAATGAAATATTTCTGTAAAAACTGATAAACTGGGTCTTCGATAATATCCTTGGTAAAACGAGGGACATCAGCGTGAGAGGGAGAGTGATAAATAATCCAACCCATGTGACTCCACCAGAAGCCTTTGTTGGAATCATGGGGATCTGGTTCGGTATCAGAATGTAAATGATGAATGCGATGTGTTCCAATCCATTCAATTGGACCGCCTTCACAGGACAAAGTTCCGCAAAAAACCAAGAAATATTCTAGCCATTTAGGAGTTTGAAAACTGCGGTGAGTCACCAGACGGTGAAATCCGAGGGTAATACCCAGCCCACCGGTGACCCAGTAAAGCAATAAAGCCACACCTACAGCATTCCAGCTAAAGTTACTGGGAACAAAAGCAAACAAAGCACCGATGTGCAGGGCAATGAAAAATAGGACATTTACCCAGTTAATTTGAGGTTTAGTTGAAGTAGCAATTGTCATGCAATAACCCGAATTGAAATTGTCAAGTCTAAATTGCGCGATTTGAAAATCCGCATATCTATAATTTTTTCTAAAGGAGGAACTAATGAACAGCTTAGAACAACTGCGGCAAGCAGAACAGGCATTAATAGAGATTTTTTCTGGAATTGATGCTCAGGTCAAGCATAATCTGAAAAGAGTCTTGGATGCCTTTCGTAATCACCGTGTAGGCGCACACCATTTTGCTGGTGTTAGTGGTTATGGTCATGATGATCTAGGACGAGAAACTTTAGATAAAGTTTATGCCCAAGTCATGGGTGCTGAAGCAGCGGCCGTGCGAGTGCAGTTTGTTTCTGGAACTCATGCGATCGCTTGCGGCTTATTTGGTGTTCTCCGTCCTGGAGATGAAATGTTGGCAGTAGTCGGTTCTCCCTACGATACGCTTGAAGAAGTCATTGGTTTACGGGGTAAAGGTCAAGGTTCCCTTATTGAGTTTGGCATAAATTATCGCCAATTGGAGCTAACTCCACAAGGAACCATAGATTGGGAAAATTTAAGTCATAGTGTGGCTGATCATACGCGTTTAGTCTTAATTCAACGCTCTTGTGGCTATTCTTGGCGGCCGAGTTTATCAATTGCCGATATAGAAAAAATCGTTCACTTAGTTAAACAGCAAAACCCCAACACCGTCTGCTTTGTAGATAACTGCTACGGCGAATTCATTGAAACCAGAGAACCCACAGATGTCGGTGCTGATTTAATGGCGGGGTCATTGATTAAAAATCCTGGGGGGACAATCGTCACAGCTGGCGGTTATATTGCCGGTCGGGCTGATTTAGTAGAAGCAGCCGCTTGTCGTTTAACTGCGCCTGGAATTGGTAGTTATGGTGGCGCGACCTTTGACCAAAATCGGCTGCTGTTCCAAGGCTTATTTTTAGCTCCCCAAATGGTAGGGGAGGCGATGAAGGGGACTCATTTAACTGGTTATGTGTTTGATAAATTGGGTTATCCCGTTAATCCTGCACCCCTTGCGCCTCGTGGGGATGTAATTCAGGCGATTAAATTGGGTTCTGCTGCCAAGTTAATTGCATTCTGTAAAGCGATACAGCAGCATTCACCTGTAGGTTCTTATCTGGAACCTATTCCCGATGATATACCGGGGTATGAGAGCCAGGTAGTGATGGCTGGGGGGACTTTTATTGAGGGGAGTACTTTGGAGTTTTCGGCGGATGGGCCTTTAAGAGAGCCTTATGTGGTTTATTGTCAGGGGGGGACTCATTGGACTCATGTGGCGATCGCTTTGGAGGCGGCGATGGAGGCTGTGGATTTTAAGAGTTAAGATAATTGCACGCAGAGACGCAGAGGCGCGGAGAAGAATGATTGAGAATGAGATTACGGGGGAGATTGTGGATGCTGCTTACAAGGTTCATGTGAGTTTGGGGCCTGGGTTGTTGGAATCTGTTTATGAGACAGTTTTAGATGTGGAGTTACGGAGGCGCAAGTTACAAGTCAGGAGACAGGTATTGATTCCAGTCATGTATGAGGGTATACGCTTGGATGAAGGTTTTCGGGCTGATTTAATTGTCGAAGATAAAGTAATTGTTGAACTCAAATCAGTAGAAACCGTTCATCCAGTACACCACAAACAGCTACTAACCTATCTCCGACTTGCTGATAAACGAGTAGGATTGCTAATCAACTTCAACGTCTCACTCATCAAAGAAGGAATTTCACGAGTAGTTAATAAACTCTAAAAAAACCTCCTCCCCTCTGCGCCTCTGCGCCTCTGCGTGACATCTTACTCCGGTAACTTATACTGTCCCACAATCCTCTTAGCAAACTCCGGCACATGAGCCGCCAACTTCTCAGGATAATTGCGCTTCACATACAAATAATTCCGGGTAAAGTGCGAATCAATGGAAAACCGCGCATACTCCAAACCCTTCGGACCAATTTTTTCAATCACTACACCCATTAATTTCGCCGCCCACATCGGCAGAGTCACCCCTTTATCGTAAGCAGGAATACTCTGTTGTACAGCTTCCTTCCTGTTCCCTTGAGACATCACCGGCTGAGTATCTAACTGGTCTTGTACCAAATCCAGCATTTCTTTACCTGTATCATTTCTGACTACAATCCACTGCCAGCCGAAGGGTGCGCCCATATAACCCACAACTAAATCAGCCAGGGAATTCACATAATCAAAGCAAGTCATACACGAAGGAGCAAAAACATCTTTGAGTTTGTTCGTCTTTAAACCAAAAAATGGCACGGTTTCGCTGGAACCGTCCTCATGTTTGAAGTGAACTCGGAAATCTTGCATAAATTCATAATGCACCACTGTATCAGGTGAACGGCTGGTGGTTTCTAAGAATTTTTGCAGTCCGGCGCGGGTAACGTTATCTACACAAGGTGTACCCAAGACATATAACTTTTCTAAACCTAGTTCTTTTTCTACGGCTCTCAGGGCTTGAATTTGGCAACCGACACCAATTACTAATAACCGTTTCATCCCCGATTTTTCTATTTGTTCTAAAACAGAAAGGTTGGGTGATAATGTGGGTTTATTTACTCTAGCTGCCAGTATTTCCTCTGGGGTACGGGCGATAACTGGCATGGGTTGAAAGCGGTCTTCTTTGGTGTTCTGTACACAAACAACACCTTCAACTAAGCCGCGATTCAGCATTTCAATGGCAATGCTACTGACAATACCCGTCCATTGTGCGCCTTCGATGGGCTGCTGTTTGCGGGCGGCGATCATGTCTTGATGAACACCAAAGTATAGTTCATTTTCATTATCTAGGTCACGCGATCGCTTGTGGGTTTCTTCTTCAAGTCCCCCTATCTGCTGATTAATAAAAGCGCAAGCTTCCTTGACATAGTGAATATAGTATGTATCACACAGTCCGCACTCGCTACAGAGTTCTTTCGCCGGGCGACGACTAGTAGATTTGAGGGCTTTGGCTTTTTTGTGAGGAGAAACTGAAGTCATATAAATTTTTTGTTTTATCCAGGAATCGCTTTTATTACAATACCTCTACTGGCTAGAAACTTGAAGGTAGAGGAAGAAGAGAAATTTTGTTTCACGCAAAGGCGCAAAGGCGCAAAGAAGAACGCAATTGTACAAATTTCGGATACTACAGTGAATTTAAGTATTCTTTTTATATTTCTATTCAAAAGTTAACAAACTAGTTTAGTAAATATACAAGTGTGCGTGTTAAAAATAAAATGTTATATTTTTAGCATTACGCACAATTTTGAGGTGCAAAAAGTGATGGCTAAAAAAAGCAAAGACGATGAAATCAAAGAAGTTGCAGGATTTGCCGCAGGTGGAGCCGCAGCTGGTATGGGAGTTGCAGCATTGGTCGGAAATATGGGACTAGCAGGAGCATTTGGTGCTATTGCTGTTGGTGCGGCTCCGGTTGTAGCGGCTGGTGCTGTGGTTGGACTTGCTGCTTTTGGTTTGAAGAAAGTTATTGAATAGTTTTTAGCTTTAAATACTTGGAATAGTAAATCAGGAAACACATTAATGCTAAACCATGAAGACTCTACAACTTTACGTGCAATTGCAGCTGCTTCGGGAGCAGTAGCTGGTGTAGGTTCAATTACAGTGGCTACAGTAACTACTGCTGCGCCTGGAATTTTAGGAGTTATGGGATTAACTACAACAACGGTGGTTGCACTTCCAGCAGCAGGAATCGTAGCAACAGCTGGACTTGCGGCATTTGGCATCAAGAAAGTATTTTTCGATGGCAAGAAATCCTCCTAATCCACTGCAAAAATTTGTGCGGGGTATACTTCGAGATTTAGTATCTCAAGTTAACAGTCAAGCCCCAAATAAAGCCAAAAAGCCGAAGTCTAAGAAAGTCGCTGCTGTCAAATCTCAACATCCACCCAAGGAGGAAAGAAAAAAGCGATCGCGTCACATTCCTTTATCAGTTCGTTTTATGGTTCTGCAAAGAGACAATCATCAATGTGTTTCTTGTGGTAGTAGTCCGCCGGAAGTCACCCTAGAAGTTGATCATATCGTTCCTTTTTCCAAAGGCGGAAGTAATGATATTAACAATTTACAAAGCTTGTGTTTCAATTGTAACCGTGGGAAGGGTGCTGGAAGTTTTAAATAAATAATCAAATATTGAGCAATAACTCTTCGGTTAAGTAATCGAGGGGTTTTCTTTATTAGTAAAATATAAATCTAAAAATATTTATTCTATTCTTTCGCCCCCTTATTTCCTCCTGAGTTTTGTCTTTATCTATTACTACGCAACGCTACAGGAAATTAGACTATGACGACTTATGGGGAACCTTTGCGGGAAGCACAAGTTCATTTAATACAGAGAATCACAATATTTGAAAGTGTAATATGTTACTTCAGAATCAAATTATGAAAAAAGAAATGTTGGCAAAATTTGGACTTTTTCTTACCTTGGCTTTTGTCTCAATTTTGACTGGTTGTGACACAAATTCACAGAGTGAACAAACGCCACCTATCTCAGATACTCCTACTGAAGCATCACAGCCTGTTTCAGATGCTTCTACTGAAGCATCACAGCCTGTTTCAGATGCTTCTACTGAACAATCACCACCTGTTTCAGATACTCCTACTGAACAATCACCACCTGTTTCAGATACTCCTACTGAACAAACTCTACCTGTTTCAGACCCTCCTGATTGTGAAGATTACTGTCAAAAACTACCTACAGACACTAGCTTGAGTAAATTATCAATTCAGCCAGAAGCCTTTGCTAATCTGCCAAAATGGAACAGTATCTGTGAAGCAACTAACCAAGATATTTTTTGTACTGTTTTGAAACCCTATGAATTTGCAAATGGCATAGTTTACCTAAAAGCTTCTAGTACAGAATATTTTATCACTGATATTCATTTGACATCCAGTATTAATCAAGACACAGCCATGAGCATTGCTAAAGCTGCTCTCAACAGTCAACAACCTTTTGAAAAAACTGAAAAAACTTCAGATAAAATAATTTTGCGGAGCAATCCTTTTGAACGAGGAGAAAATGATATTGATCATTTAGAAGTAACTCATTTAAAATTAAATTCTCAAAACCAAGTAACTCAAATTACTTCCTATGCTACAAGTCCTTAAATCAAGATGAAATCAACTTCCCAAACAGGTGCAGCATTTATCGCCGGCGGTAGTATTGCAGGTGCGGGTATATCCTCCACTGTGGGCGGAATCGGAATTGTTGGCGGTTTTGGCGGTGTAGGAATTGGGTTAACTCCCCTCGTTGGTGCTGGCGCTGTGGCTGGTGCGGCTGTTTATGGTGCATTCCAAGCCATCACAGAGGGGGATACAGCCGCATACGGTGCAATGGGAATTGGTGCAGTTAGTGGTGCTGGGGTGGCTAGCGTCGTTGGTGGGATGGGATTTGTTGCACCAAAAGTCGGGTTAGCATTTGGTATTGGTGCAGTTCCAATGGCGGGAATTGGTGCAGTGGTGGGACTTGCTGCTTATGGTATTGCTAAAATATTAGACGAATCTCAAGTTAAGGAAACTCCCTTTGAGGTTTTTGGAAGGATGGAAGAAAAAGTCTTGCAGATGGACTACTATTCCGCCGCACTGGTTGAGTTAGATTTATTTTTATCTGGTGATGATCTGAATCAAAAATTTGCAGCTTGGGAAATTGAGGATGAGTTACAAGAACTCAAAGCAAAGGTAAAAAAGCAAGTTATTCCTCCTAAATCTCAACCTCCTAAAATTGAACCCACAATAATACTGCAAACAACCCAAACGCCGGAAACTTGGAGATGTGTACAAACTCTTAAAGGTCACTCAGCAGCAATTAATGCTTTAGCTATTTCTCTTGATGGTCAAACTTTCATTAGTGGGAGTAATGATAAGACAGTCTGTTTGTGGGATTTAAATACTGGCAAATGTTTATATACTTTTTATGGACAAGCAGAAGCCGTGTTATCTGTGGCTATTAGTCCTAATGGTAAGCAAATTATTAGCGGTAGTGTAGACCGTAAAATTAGCAGTTGGCAATTAGATACAAAAGAATATTATCGGGCATTTTCTTATTTAAATTCTCCTTATAGTCATAATGGCTTTGTTAACTCACTTACTTATAGTGCTGATGGCAGAATAATTGCTAGTGCTAGTACAGATAAAACTATTAGAATTTGGGGAGGTTATACAGGGAACCTCAAATGTACTTTGAATGGACATACGGATACAGTTTATGCTGTGGCTATTAGTCCAGATTCTCAAATTTTGGTTAGTAGCAGTAAAGATAAAACTATGAGAATTTGGGATTTGGAAACAAGGAGAGAACGCTGTATTTTAACTCAAGGTTCAGCAGCGAAGACAATTATCATTAGTCCTGACGGTCAAACCCTTATTAGTGGAAGCCAAGACAGCACAATTAAGCTGTGGAATCTGCACACTGGGGAATTACGCTGTATTTTAACTGGACACAAAATGGCGGTTGTCTCCCTGGCTATTCATCCCGACGGAAAAACCATCGCCAGTAGCAGTAGCGACGGTGTAATCAAACTTTGGAATTTACAAACTGGTGAAATAATTCAAACTTTGGCTGGGTTTAGTCCCGTAGCTTTTAGTCCAGATGGTAAAACTTTATTAAGTATTGCTAAAACTGGTGCAATTAAAATTTGGCGACAAGTACAAAGTGATGAAAAACAACCTGATTTCTTGTCTGGGAAATGGTGGGAAGTTTTAGGTGTTGATGAAGGCGCTGATTCTGAAAATGTCAAGTCTGCTTTTCATCGATTAGCCAGATTGTATCATCCTGATATTAACAGTTCTGCCAGTGCCAAAGCCTCAATGCAAGCAATTAATCGAGCATACCAGCAATTTCAGCAACAACTTGAGAAAATACAGAACCTCACCCCCAAACCCTCTCCTTAGTAAGGGAGAATTTTATCTTCCTCAGCCATCAACTAACTGCATCTTACATTTCCCCTCTCTTCTTCTGCGTCCTCTGCGCCTGGAGTGGTTCGTTATTAAGGAAAAACGGATAAATAAGAAGTTGATTTGTGATTTACCTAGCGTGCTTGCGTTTTTACTCAAATTATTTTTAAATTGTGACCAAATACTCAATTTTTCTGGAATACATTCATAATTTCTTAATTCTAATTATTAAAGTTTTGTGATTGCTTCAATAATTGCTTTATATTGGTGTAGTAATTTTTTGGTGTCCTGCGGAAAACCTGCATCTACTTTAAGTTATGTGCCATAGATGTTTTTTTGACTGTACTCCCAAAAATTCACCTAATTATTGGTAATTTAGGGAAAATATGCACCTCATGAGAAGTATTGATATCTAAAATTGTTCAGATATCATATTGCATATTCTGAAAAAACATTATAAATTATGAAGTTATAGGGGAATAATCTAATTTACCGCCTCAAAACTAAATTCTGATTAAGTAAATCTACTAGACATAGTTAAAACTGCACACACATTGAGTAGTACCGGAGATATATTTCTGTTTGGTCAAATCAAGTTACGGATGTACAGACAGGAGACAAAATCATCTGGGAATATATATGGTGTCGCTGTTTTGAGGAGTTATGAAGTTACTTGAGGCTAAAAATACTTAGCTACGATTTACCAAAAAGATAATTAAAAATCAACTAATTATAGATTAAGTTGCGTAGGATTCAGTAGCTTAAGTTATTATTTATAAGTTATTTTTTCACGGCAATTTGCTATTCAAAACATGGTCTTTGTTATGCTTAAAATAGCATAAATAATCCATGAAGGCGCATCTACTAAAAAATTACCCCCTCAATGGAGTTACCTAGCGATGCCAATAAATGAAGTCCTAACAGATGAGAATATAGAAGAACAAGCATGGCGAGCGCTAGAGAAGTCAATTCTCTATTATCAAGGTCGCCCCATTGGGACTGTAGCCGCCTATGATGATTCTGTAGAAGCACTTAATTATGACCAGTGCTTTGTCCGCGATTTTGTGTCTTCAGCGTTAATTTTTCTGATCAAAGGTAGAACAGATATTGTTCGTAATTTCCTGGAAGAAACATTAAAGTTACAGCCAAAAGAAAGGGAATTAGATGCCTATAAGCCTGGGCGCGGGTTAATTCCAGCTAGCTTTAAAGTTGTAGTAGAAAATGGCGAGGAACATTTAGAAGCAGATTTTGGGGAACACGCGATCGCTAGAGTCACACCAGTGGATTCTTGTCTATGGTGGATTATTTTGTTGCGCGCTTATGTAGTCGCCACCAAGGATTATTCCATCGCCTATCAACCTGATTTCCAAAACGGTATTCGGTTAATTATCGAAATCTGCTTGGCTAATCGCTTTGATATGTACCCCACACTGTTAGTTCCCGATGGTGCTTGTATGATTGACCGTCGTATGGGTATTTATGGTCATCCTTTAGAACTTCAGGTGTTATTTTATTCGGCTTTGCGTGCGGCGCGCGAGATGCTGGTTTGTAAAGCTCATCAAGATTGTAAAGGTAATCAAGATGTAGTCGCAGCAATCGATAACCGCTTACCGCTTTTGTGTTCCCATATCCGCCAGCATTATTGGATAGATATTAATCGTCTCAATGCAATTTATCGCTTCAGAAGTGAAGAATATGGCAAAGGGGCAGTGAATCTATTTAATATCTATGTAGACTCTCTTCCCTATTACGAATTAGACAAATGGCTACCGAGAAAAGGTGGTTATTTAGCTGGTAATGTTGGACCATCGCAGTTAGATACGCGTTTCTTTGCACTGGGTAACTTGATGGCGATCATTTCCGATTTAGCCACCGAAGACCAGTCACAAGCCATTATGAATTTGATTGAGGAACGATGGGATGATTTGGTGGGAGATATGCCGATGAAAATCTGTTTCCCAGCTTTAGAAAGCGAAGAATACAGAATTGTGACAGGATGTGACCCCAAAAATATCCCTTGGTCATATCATAATGCTGGAAGTTGGCCAGTATTAATGTGGATGTTTGCCGCCGCAGCTGTAAAAACCAACAGAACTGGTTTAGCCAGAAGGACTATTGAAATTGCCAAAGCCCGGCTGAGTGAAGATGAATGGCCAGAATATTATGACGGTAAGAAAGGGCGATTAATTGGCAAACAAGCCAGAAAATATCAAACTTGGACAATTGCTGGTTTCTTGTTGGCAAAAGAACTCATGGATAATCCCAATTATTTACCGTTAGTAAGTTTTGATGAATTACCACCTGAAGCAATTTCCCGTGCCTGTGAGTTTGAAGTTGGCAGTGTAGAACCTTACATACCTCGATAGTAGATATGATGTGGTTAATAATCACTGCTATGGTGATATTCAGTGCAGTAATACATCAGAAAAAGTGTGCAAACTGTCCAAAATAAACATTAATTTGAAAGCCCCTTTGTAGTTATTTGGGGCTTTTGCTATTTTCTAAATTGCTCTGAGTGATCACTTTCCAAATAGAGCCTATGTGACAATGATGTAAATGAGAAACTTGGGTTATCCTGAGAGTATGGACGGTGGAATATCGCCCTAGATATACCGTGGCGAAAAACTAATTAATTATATATCCACGACCAAACTAAAAAGTATTGAGAAGTAAGAGTTTAACTCTAGTTTTTCTCTTGCCAAAATCCCATCACAACGGAGTGTTTCTCGTAATGAAAAGAGAGGAAGTAGTAATAGTTGATGATTTCGAGAAACAGGCCTGGGAAATATTAGAAAAGTCGATTCTTTACTACCAAGGTCGTCCTATCGGTACAATTGCCACTTATGATCCTTCGCAAAAAGCGTTAAATCACGACAATTGTTTTATCAGGGATTTTGTACCATCAGCCTTACTGTTTTTGATCAAAGGTAAATATGATATTGTCCGTAATTTTCTAGAAGAAACTTTAAAGTTACAGCCGAAAAACAACAAATTTGATGCTTATATACCTGGACAAGGTTTGATACCAGCTAGCTTTAAAGTTGTATCAAAAGATGGGAAAGAATATTTAGAAACGGATTTTGGTGAACACGCGATCGCCAGAGTGACACCTGTTGATTCTTGTCTGTGGTGGATTATCATCCTATACGCTTATGTCAAAGCTACAAAAGATATAAGTTTCGCCTTGCAGCCGGAATTTCAGCAAGGAATCAGCTTAATTATGGAACTCTGCTTGGCGACACGATTTGATATGTACCCCACGCTGTTAGTTCCAGATGGTGCTTGTATGATTTATCGGCGGATGGGTATCTATGGTTATCCTTTAGAAATTCAAGCGCTATTTTATTCTGCGTTGCGTTCGGCGCGGAAGTTGCTGATTTGTGCAGGTGTTGAAGAAATTGTCGTGGGGATTGATAACCGCTTACCTTTATTAAGAGATCATATTCGTCATCACTATTGGATTGATATGAAGCGATTGAATGTAATTTATCGCTTTAAGGGTGAAGAATACGGAGAGTCAGCAGTCAATCAATTTAATATCTATCCTGATTCCATTCAATATGCTAAATTAGCTATTTGGTTGCCTAAACACGGTGGTTACTTGGCAGGTAATGTTGGTCCATCGCAACTAGATACACGTTTCTTTGCACTGGGAAATATGATGTCTATTATCTCCTCTTTAGCAAGTGAACAGCAATCTCAAGCCATTATGAATCTCATTGAAGAACAATGGGATGATTTAGTGGGAGAAATGCCAATGAAAATCTGTTTCCCGGCTGTAGAAAAAGAGGAATACAAAATTTTTACCGGATGTGACCCCAGAAATGTCCCTTGGTCATATCATAATGGCGGTAATTGGCCGGTGTTATTGTGGTCGTTAATTGCTGCGGCTCAAAAAACAGGTAGAACGGATATTGCTAAACGCGCTTTTGAAATTGCTCAAGCACGTCTGAGTAAAGATAATTGGCCGGAATATTACGATGGTACGCGGGGACTTTTAATTGGTAAAGAAGCGAGAAGGTATCAAACTTGGACAATTTCTGGTTTTTTATTGGCAAAAGAATTGATGCGAAACCCGGCGCATTTAGGATTAATTAGTTTTGGGCAGTTTGATTTAGAGAATGCTTCCCAGTCTTGTGAATTGTAATCTGAATTAAATTAAATACTTGAGCGATCGCACTGCACCCACGTTAGGCGATCGCCTTCGTTCATATATCAAAACTTAGATAAATTAAAATTGAAATCTCTGTTATCTATCACTCCATTACCTGATATTTTGCTACCACAGTCTTGGAAATTTCCTTGCATGGTTCCCATTTTTTTCATGATTGTCACATTGTTTTGTGATTGTGACTTCCATAATTGGAGAGTTACAGTATTACCTTGAACAGAAGCCGTTGCTTTTCCCTGATTCAAGGTTTGACCAGGTGAGCCGACAAATTTCCAAGTTCCTTGTTGAGTTGCTTTTCCCGCAGGAATACTGATTTGTAAGTGAATTAAAATATCATCACCTCCTGGGACTATATCGGCTTTCCAGTTACCGATAATCGATGATTTAGTACATAGCTGAGGCTGGAATTGAAGTTGTCGGTTGATTTGGCGGGAGTTTGTCTGTGCAGAAGCGGCGGAAATACTACCCGAAAGTGCTAAACCAGTGGAGACAGATATTGTAGAAACTGTCATCATAGTAGCAAGAGCAATAGATTTTATAGAAAGTTTCATGGTATTTTGTTTCTTTTAGTTAGTGAAGATAAAAGAAGTTTTTTATCTTCCTTCACTAACTCAATACGTCTACCTCTAATTATTTATGCAGTCATAAATAGGCAAAAATTTTTGCTGATTTTTTCTCACCTCTGTGTTCTCTGCGTCCTCTGCGGTTCAAATCATCTACTATATTTCATGACAAACCCCCGTCAAATAGCTTTTAATGCCTTGCGAGACGTTCACAAAGGGGCTTATGCTGATGTTGCCTTGAATAGAGCGCTGCAAAAAGTTACCTTACCGAATCATGATCGCCGTTTACTGACAGAATTAGTCTATGGCAGTGTCAGAAGACAACGCACCCTCGACGCACTTATAGACCAACTCGCCACTAAAAAATCTCACCAACAACCCAAAGACCTCCGCAGCATCCTACATTTGGGTTTATACCAACTACGTTATCAAGAGCGTATTCCCGCTTCGGCGGCTGTGAACACCACTGTCCAACTAGCTAAGGAAAATGGCTTTTCTGGTCTAACGGGTTTTGTCAATGGTCTATTGCGGCAATACATCCGGCTAGGGGAGAAATTAGCAGAGCCTTTAAAGTTACCGGAAAATCCCGTAGAGCGGTTGGGAATTTTACACAGTTTTCCTGATTGGATTATTCAGGTTTGGTTAGACCAACTGGATGTGGCTGAGACAGAAAATCTCTGTGATTGGATGAACCAAACACCGACAATTGATTTACGAATTAATCCCCTGCGGACTTCTATTGAGGAAGTTGAGACGGCTTTGGAGTCGGCGGGAATTTTAACGAGGCGGGTTAACCATTGCCCCCAAGCTTTAAGATTAATTGGGAGTACCGGCGCAATTCAAAATCTACCCGGATTTAACGAGGGTTGGTGGTCTGTACAAGATGCTAGCGCTCAACTGGTGGGTTATTTACTTCATCCCCAAACCGGTGAGGTGGTGATTGATGCTTGTGCTGCACCTGGGGGGAAAACTACCCATATTGCTGAGTTAATGGGGGATGAGGGGGAAATTTGGGCTTGCGATCGCACTGCTTCCCGATTGCGTAAACTGAAAGAAAATGCTCAACGGCTGCATTTACAATCTATTCAAATTTGCACAGGTGATAGCCGCAATTTACCACAATTTTATAATAAAGGCGATCGCCTCTTACTCGATGCCCCATGTTCTGGTTTAGGAACCCTACACCGTCACGCCGATGCACGTTGGCGACAAACACCAGAATCTGTCCAGGAACTCTCAATTTTGCAAACAGAACTTTTAGCACATACATCTGAGTTTGTCAAGCCAGGAGGTATACTTGTTTATGCCACCTGTACCCTACATCCAGCCGAAAACGAAGGTGTGATTTCGACATTTTTAATTAATCATCCCCAATGGCAAATTCAGCCTCCAGACGTAGATTCGCCGAATTATGCCTATTCCACACCCCAAGGCTGGCTTAAAGTCTGGCCTCATCGACAGAACATGGATGGCTTTTTTATGGTGCGCTTAAGAAAAGCCAACGATTCCGAATGAATACTGTTTGGGATTGTACTATTTTGTTGAAGCCCCGAATCTACACCGAAGAGGCAGCAATGGCTACTGATTCCCATGTGAAAAACTTAGTTAAAATTTTGATAGGTGCGGCTTGGATTGATGGTAAAATCCAGCCTGAAGAACGGCAATATCTGCGGGAGATAGCTCAAGCAAAAGGTTTGGCTACCGACCCAGAAATTAAGCCTTGGCTATACGAATTGGTTCCTGTGCAACCACAAGAATGTTACGCCTGGGTGCAAGAATATTTAGGCGATCGCCCCAGCCTGGAAGATTGCGAAAATCTCATTGAGGCTATTAGTGGATTAATTTACAGTGATGGCGAAGTAGCTGTAGAAGAAGCACGACTGCTCACAAAATTACAGCAGTTGACAAAGCTGAATGAATCCACTCAACCAGCTCATACAGCCTTGCTTAAGCAAATTCAAAAGCTTTATCGCCGCTGGGTTGATGTGCAGAACTAAACCCAGAGTTATCAGTTATCAGTTCTCAGTTCTCAGTTATCAGTTATCAGTTATCAGTTATGAGTCAAAAGATATAACTGGGTTTAAGTCCCCCACTATATCGGCATGAACTGACAATTGAAAACTCATAACCCAAAGCCGATTATGGGTAGGTGTTGATGGCGGGTCTAAATCCCCCACCATAGGCCTTGATAACTGTTAACTGTTAACTGATTTAAGACTTCGGTTCACCCACCCCCGGAGTTTCTTCTTTTTCAACTTTAGGTACAAAATCAGGACGTTCTTTGCTTTCCCAGCCAGCAGGTCGTTTGGAGTTGTACCAAGCGATAGAACCAATGGTGACAGCAGCAATAAAACCAACTACATACACCAAGGTAAAAGCTAAAGGAAAATGGGAACCTTTAGCTGCTGCTTCAGCTGCAATTTGCATCAATAAATTCATGAGTATATTCTCCTAGCGAGAGCAAGACTACTTAAGACACTATAAAAACAGCGTATCACTTACATCCACCCCAAGTTTGAATCCCTTGATGTTATATGGTAGATATTGGCTTAAGGAACTGGACCTTCTTTGTTGACCGGAATTCAGATGTCAGAAGCAAATCACCCGTAAAATAGAGTCATATAGTCAATTACCCTGAAAATGGCTCACTACCAAAAACTACTAAAAATTTCGACTACAGGCAAAAACTTTCAGAATATCACTGCAAAAATTGCCGCCACAGTGGCAGAGTCTGGGGTGGAAACTGGTCTTTGTACCTTATTTTTACGCCACACTTCCGCCAGCTTAGTGATCCAAGAAAATGCTGACCCAGATGTACTGGTGGATCTAGCCAACTTTATGGCAAAATTAGTGCCAGAATCGGCCAAATATATCCACGATGCCGAAGGTGCAGACGATATGCCAGCACATATACGCACAGCACTCACCCATACCTCAGAACATATTCCCATAAATCGTGGTCATTTAGTCCTGGGAACTTGGCAAGGTATTTATATTTGGGAACATCGTCAGCGTAGTCATACCAGAGAATTAGTTATCCACATTTCTGATTAGGGAGTGGGGAATGGGTAATGGGAAATGGGAAACTAAAACTATTTTTTCTTTACCTCAGTTCCTCTAACGCTGGAAGCCACTCCTGTAAATGTATCAATTTGTAAAGCTAAATATTAAGTTGTTTTGGATTTAATCAATAATAAAAAATTGGGCGAGATAAACTTATATATTGATAACGTTCAGGCTATTGGAATATATTATGAAGCATAACCTGAAGCCCAATCACCTTTTTCAATGCCTTGACGAAGTTTTAGCCCAACAGTCTGTTAATCCCTTAACTCTCAACCCCCAGAAAAATGTAATTACCAGTTTTGTAGAACTGGAAAACTTAATCACTACAAGCACCACAGACAAAGAAATTATTCTCGCCTTGCGGGATAGTTTGGAACTCATAATTTATGCCCAGGTGCAAAACTTTCCAGAAAATATCTTCTGGGATTTTGATTTTATCTTGAGTAGTATGGTCAGACAGGCTTTAGTAGCAGATGAAGGTGCTATTGCTTTTTTAGAATGCTTTGGTAAGAAAATGGTCTTGCTAATAGAGTTATTCGGCATAAAAAAAGAAATTCGCTTTCGCTACGTTCACGATTTTATCTATGGGTTTGATTGGGCAAGATGGGTGCAAAAAGAGCCACAAACTCGCTCAAATTCCGAGCCTTTTAGCTTGGTTTTTTTAGATTATTTGCTGCTCAAGGGTGAAAAACTTGTTAAACAGCTCAATTATGGTCAGGTGACATCCTATAGCCTGGGGAATACAGGATACCGTAATCCCTTCGACTTTTCCCGTGAACCAGAAGATGAACACCTGCTGCTAACTTCTCTGGCTAGAGAAAAACTTATCCCTGTGGAAGCATGGAATTGGGATACCAGCCCTGTGTGGAACCAACCTTTCCAAGAAATGCGCCAGCAGTTAGCATTAAAGTTAAATATTCAACCCCAGATACACTCATGAAAGCATTTGTAGCCGGAGCAACAGGTGAAACAGGTCGCCGAATTGTCCAAGAACTCGTAGGGCGAAATATTCCCGTACGGGCTTTGGTAAGAGATGTAGAAAAGGCTAGAGCTATTTTGCCTGCTGATGTTGAGTTAGTTGTGGGCGACGTGTTACAACCAGAAACCCTGAATGCGGCTTTAGGAGATAGTACAGTTTTACTGTGTGCCACTGGTGCAAAACCTAATTTTGACCCAACTGGCCCCTATAAGGTAGATTTTGAAGGGACTAAAAATTTAGTTGCTGCTGCTAAGTCTAAGGGAATTGAGCATTTTGTCTTAGTATCTTCTTTGTGTGTTTCTCAGTTATTCCATCCATTGAACTTGTTTTGGCTGATTTTGGTGTGGAAAAAACAAGCAGAGGAATATATTCAAAAAAGCGGTTTGACTTATACTATTGTCCGCCCTGGTGGTTTGAAAAATGAAGATAATTCGGATGCAATTGTGATGCAGAGTGCTGATACATTGTTCGATGGTAGTATTCCTCGACAAAAAGTCGCCCAGGTTGCTGTTGAGTCTTTGTTTGAGCCAGCCGCACGTAATAAAGTTGTTGAGGTTGTGGCTAAACCAGATGCTACTCCGAAAAACTTGGGAGAATTATTTGCTAATGTTGCTTAATTAGTTTTCTTGGGTTTCGCAAAGCCTTAACCCAACCTCGAATATTTGATTTTTTAGAGTCATAAAGGAGCGCTAACTCAGGATGTAGCACTTTTTTTGTGAACTTTGCCGAAAGAACTGCGTCAATTATTGTTGTTAGTGAAGAGTGAATTTCAAGGAGTTTGATTCTGAAAAGCTTTAAACTCAAAGGCGTTGAGCCTCTGATTGGTCCAATCGCCGCACTTCTGGGCTTTGTCTGTTTGTTGCAGTGGTACATACATGGTACATTGCGATCGCCTACCGATCCTGTATTTAGAGTTCAACAGCCGCCTTTGGTCATGGAAGGGGGAGATCCTCATATCCGCGCTTTGATGCGAACTATCTCAGCCAGTGAGGCTAACGGTAATCGTCCTTATTCGCTTTTGTATGGTGGTCAACAGGTCAATGACCTCAGCCGTCATCCGGAGAAATGCGTCACAATTGTTAACGGGCCAAATAAGGGTAATTGTTCGACTGCGGCTGGTAGATATCAAATTATTAATAATACATGGTTTGAAATCGCCCCTCGTTATCATCCTAACCCTCCCCAGCAAATGATGTTTTGGTCTGCTTATAGTTTTGAAGCCAAGTATCAAGATGTGGTGGTTTATCGTTGGTTGAATGATACAAAGGTTTGGGAAACTGATATTTCTCAACTATTGCAAAAGGGCAAAATCAACGATGTTTTGCGACAACTTTCTCCCACTTGGACGAGTCTGGGATATGGTATCGAAACTAATTCAATTAGTAGCTCTTTGCCAAAGATATATGAGAAAATGTTGAAAGAAGAATTAAAGGCTACTAATCAGCCAGCATCTGCAATTACTACCCCCCAGCGTTGAGTTTTAACGTTCGTGGAGCGCCTACCATATAGGCAGAGAATTAGAGAGAAAATGGTGAATTTTGCCTGGGGACGGAATGAACGAAAAAGTCTCTGATGTTTTTCACAAATTCTTCAGTATTTTCTAAGTGAATATTATGCCCAGAATAATTAATAACTTTTAGCTGGGCAAGTTTACATCTTTGAGCTATTTCTGTATTAATATCTATAAACTTTTGATCATATTCCCCGGTTAATAATAGCAAAGGTGTTGTATTTTGTTCGAGTTTTTTCCATAAACAAGGTTGATTTCCAGTACCCATAAATTGCAATGATTTAGTTAATTCAGTTGGATGATTTTGCAACCGACTTTTTAACATGATTTCAAATTTTGGATGATTTTTAATTGAGCCAAAAATTGGCTGATTATACCAATTTTGTAGAAAGGTAGCAAAATCTTCTTTAGCAATGCTTCTTGCTAATTTTCTGGCTATTTGAGCATCACTTTTAATTCTTGCTAACCGTTCAATTTCTGTTGCTAAACCTGGGGATGCGGACTCTAAGACGACTTTAGTAAAACGCTCTGGGAAATGTAGAGTTAGATATAAGGCTAATCTTCCACCCATTGAATAACCAACTAAGAAGCATTCGTTAATGCTTAAGTCATCTAGTAAGTTAATTACAGCATGAGCAGTATTTGCCATTGTATAGTATTCATCCCCACCCAATACTTGAGTTTTTCCATGTCCTGGAAGGTCAATTATTAAAAATGAAAACTCTTCAGCTAGTATTTTTATAGCTTCGTCAAATTCATGAATATTACCCATAAAACCATGCAAAAATAGAATTAATGGTTTGTTTAAGTTGTTGATTAAAGAATAATGAAAATTATAATTTTTCAGCATCATAAAATAGCAAATTTTTTTGATATTTTAACCAACCATACATTTATTAAAATTTTTACACCAGTTTAAAATTTAAATACCATGACTTTTACCAATTACCCAATTACGCCGGAAAAATCGGGCTAAAGCTGGTTCTTCTAAAGATAGATAAATAGGGCGACCGTGGGGACAGGTGCGGGGGTTGCGAGTCTGTTGCCATTGATCTAATAATGTCTGCATTTCTGGCATATTCATCGGTGTACCATTACGAATAGCACTGCGACAGGCGACGGCTACTTGGGCGACTTGTAAATCTCCGCCCAAACTGAGTTCTAAAATCGCGTCTGCACTGTCTTCTCGCTGTTGTAAAAGTGCGGGGATGGTGCGAATTGCCCAAAGTTGTTCACCGAAGGGTTCTATATCTAAACCGATTCTTTGCAGTTGTGATACCTGCGCTGGTGAGAGTTGATAAAGAATAATTGCCGGTTCAATGGGTACAAGTTGCCAATTGTCGCAGATTTGCTCATATAATACTCGCTCATGGGCTATGTGTTGTTCTACTAACCACATACCATTGGGATGTTCTACCACAATATAGGTGTTGCTCAGTTGCGCGATCGCCTTTAAAGAAAGCTGAGTGGTATTATCTTCAGGGGGATTCTCAGGATTAACACTATAACCGCCTTTGGCTTCTGCGGCTTTGAGTAATTTACTGACTCTGGTTGTGTGGACAGATTCTTTGAGATTAGCTGAACTTATGCGGAGTGCTTGGTCAATTGCTGTGGTAATTTGTTCTTGCCAATAACCAATTTCATTTAGGTAAATTTCGCTTTTGGCGGGGTTACGATTCCAGTTAATTTGGTCAGGAGAAATGGTCAGATTTAATAAACAAATTGGATAGCGATCGCGTGGTAATGTTCTATGAAATGCTGATAGTATTGTTTGCTCTAATTCTGGCGATTTTACCATGCGGCCGTTAATCGCTACTCGTACCCAATCAGGGCGGCGACGATGACATCTATCAGGTAAGCCTACAACTAAATTGAGTGCTGCATGGGAAGTGGAGACGCGATGAATCGCGTCTGTACAAGAGGGTTGGGGGTTGGGTATTTCTAGGTTGATTTCGTTTAAGTCCCCTTGTCGCACCTGGGGGAGAATTTGCGGTAGGAGTTGTCCTGTGGAAGCGGCGGGAGAAATGGTGAACCATTGGCGGTCATTTTGCCAAACTTGCCAAGTAACATGGGGGTGACAGAGGGCGATTTGTTGAATTGCTAATTGTACGCCTCGCATTTGCTGGGCGGATGTGGGTAAACCTTGACGACGGACTGCACAATTACCAAAGAGATTGGAGACTGTGACTACTGTACCAGGTGCGATCGCAGTTGCTTCAAATTCTACAGCTTCACCACCATCACCATAAACAACCCGCCAACCCACATTTGCAGCTGATGTCCGGCTCAAAATCTCCAAATCTGCGAGAGTTGTCAAACTGTGCAGTGCTTCACCGCGAAAGCCCAAACTGTTAATCTTCCATAAATCTTCACTAGAGCGAATTTTGCTAGTACTGTGCGCTAGGGCGGCTTGTTGTAAATTATCTTCGTCCATTCCGCAACCGTTATCTGCAACGCGAATGCGCCACTGCTGCGGCCAAAGAGAAACTACAATCCTGGTTGCGCCTGCGTCTAGGGAATTTTCTACCAATTCCCGCACCACAGAGGCTAAAGAGTCAATTACCTCTCCAGCCGTAATCAGATATACAACTTCGGTTGGTAGAGCTTGAATAGTAGATGCCATAAATTACAGTTTAGGCTAATAGCTAACCACTGTATAGAATAAGCATTTATATTTACATTTCCACAGAATTTTAGATTTATTGTAAAGAAACTCAGATTCTCCAAAGATTCTTGATAGATTGCTTGTAAGGTTATCCGCGAGAAAAGTTTATGATTAGTGATTTAGTTGCTGAAGTTCATGATCTAAAGTCTCGTCTGGAATGGGGTCAACCAGCGTTTACAATCATCGATGTGCGCGATCGCCACACTTTCAATTACAATCGCATCACAGGCGCAATCCAAATGCCCTTAGATGAATTAGTAAAACGCGCTAAATCTGCACTACACCAAGAACGCCAGATTTATATCTATGGTGATAGCGACACACAAGCTGGCTATGCTGTGCAATTATTACGAGCTGCTGGGTTTAGTTATGCCACTGTGATTAGAGGCGGTATCACAGCCTGGAAAACAGTTGGCGGTGCTACAGAAGGGGTAGCTGCTTAAAACTGCCACGATTGCATTATTAACATTCATTCAAAAACCTCTGCGTACCTCCTCCCTGACCAACTCATGATTTGCGATTTTGTGACTGTAAAAGAGAATCAATATATTGGACTTTCTGCTGTTCTCCTGCTAAACCAAAAAGTCGTTTTGCTTCTGCTAAAAAAGGTTGCGCTTCCTGATGTCTCTGGAGAATATGTAAAGCAAAACCATACTGATAATTTGCTTCAGCGTCATGACAATTATTAATTACTGCTTGCTGCAAATCTGCAAGTTTATCTTCACGTTTTTGTTGACTCACTAATTTCAAACCAGCTATCATTGTAAATGTGGAAACAAAATTTTTAAGTGGCATCAAATCATCATTTTCTGGAATGGATTGTAAATTAAGAAATTGGTTAATAATATTAGCTGCGCTTTGATTTTGCAGAAGGCCCTGAGAATAATAAGAAGTAAATGGTATATATTCCCCAGAGTGCATAAATAAAGCTAATCTATATGTACTACGACCTTTGCTGCTCACTGAGTTTTGTAAAGTTACAGCACGAATATCACGAGTTCTATATTCTGCTTGAGATTTTCCGAAAAACCCATATTTCGTTAATGTCAATTGTCCTAATGTCTTGTCTATATCGCAAACGACAACTTTACCTGCACGAACCGCTTCAGATAAACCCACAGATACTAAGAAGCCACCAACTAGGACAAAAAACCACCGAGAATCATATTCAATTAATAGATTTTGTCTCTCAGTCTCTTTGATGAATAATTCAATCTCTTGCACCCAGTTCGCCACTGTTGCCCGACGATAAACATCTGCGGGAATAGGCGAAACTTCACCTTTGTTTGTTAATAACAATAAACGATAGCTATTACTATTTCTGATAGTCCTTGTTCCTTGAATATCCTTGAGAGTTATAACTTGATGCTTTGACCAAAATAAACCTTTGCTAGAAATTTGACAAGTTGCTGGTGTTGTCTCACGATGACAAGAAAAAGTATTAACTTGTGTATATGAAATTACTACTAACAAACCAACACTGCTGAAGATAGCGCCAAAGAACCACTGAGACCAGGGACGTAGGCGCAAAGTTATATGACTATGGTTTTCTTGAATAAATTCCATATTACGTAGAGAGTTATATTCTAAGTTTGTTCTCACCTAGCTTACTCTTACGTAAACAGTATTGTCTGTAGTTTTGTTCTAGACAAGAATTTCTTGGGCAACAAGGTATCCAAAATTTGATTGTGGGATAGGTATTCCCACCCCACAAAATGAATAATTTAATTTTTGTAACCTAATCTGTCCTGGCCAAAACTTTAGGAAGTTCAGGTTTCAATAGTCTGTTCAATAAAGATGCGGGTGGTTGATTGTGAGGCCAAGCAAAAGCATGACGAAAAGCGGCATTTTGACAGGCTTGCAGTTGTTCAAAGTTGATGATGTCGTAAGTTAAGAGGTTTTCGTACTCAAAGGGTAGGCGCATATTATGCAGTCCAGCATTATCCGTACAAATCGCAATATCTACCCCAGCTTCAAAACAACGGTCAAAAACTAATTTCAGTTGACGGATATCCTGTAATGTACCCGTTTTCAGGTAAGTTGTGGGGCAAACTTCTAAACACTGTCCCCGTTTAGCTATATCCTTTAATAACTCTGGCGATAACAGGGGAATTTGGATACCGTGACCAATTCGCATTAGGTAGGGTAAGAGTTTGGGGTAACAACCATCTGTGGTTTCGTAGAGGTGTCCAGTTGTGTTAATGCCCTGCGATCGCGCATAATCATACAAGCTGACCCATTCTTCTAGACGTTCTTCATAATAGCGATCGCCCCCAGCCACATCAATCCCACAAACGTACTGTTTATTCTGCACCGCTAACTCAATTATTGCCCGATTCACCTCATAAGGTAAACGCGAGTGCATACAGAGAATTTGGCTAGTAACAATGGGATATTCTGGTAAATGACTAGCTTTTCCCACCACCTCCACAATTTCCGCCATCTTATCAATTCTTTCGGTTTGATTCAGATGTTCCGGTGTGCGTAAGTATGGAGTATAGCGTAGTTCTAAATATGCCAAATTTTCAAAGATATAAGCACCGCGCAACAAGCGATAAATAAAGTAGGGTAAAGTTTCTACAGTTTGCACACTTTCTACTAAGGTGTGTAATTCTAGATACTCATCTAAAGTATTGCGGGGACGAGTGTAAAAGTCCTCAAATTCCGAATATTCAGCAAAACGAGTAATTAAATCTGTCGCATGGCGTTCAAAGTATCGCCACAAAACGCGGGGAACAACGGAACCCCCCAGATGTCTATGTAACTCAGCATATAATGCCATAATGGTATTTTGTAAATATAAAGTTAATTAATTGTAACAAAAGGATTAAATAAAAAAATCGGCGTTGCTGAATTGAGATAGGAATTTGTGTCACGCAGAGGCGCAGAGGCGCAGAGAGGAGGTACTTCGCTGGTGCGCGAAACTTTAGAAACTCCTCACCCATTCTCTTACTGCTTTTCTCATCGCCCTTCTCCCCTCGGTGCGATTTTCTTCAATTAACCTGGGTAACGACCGAATTGGTAAACTAGGAAAAACCAAACTGGTTTCAGATTCTATATATTCCCCATTCTGCAATAAATAAATCTTCAATTCTCCTGAGTCATAACACCAGATTTCCGGAACACCTAACCGCGCATAAATCGGAAATCGATTTAAAGATTTGCTAGTAACATCAATTTCTAATGCTAAATCTGGGGGCGGATCTTGGTTTAAATCTAAATCAAGCTTACCCCTAATTGCTGCTTCATTTTGCAAATAAAAACAATTATCTGCTTCTAAACCAGCCATGCGGCTTTCTCGCTTCCAGGTGGTTGAACCATAACTTTCATAATCTAAATCTAGGGTATCAGCAATATCTTTAACTAAATCACTAATTACTTCTTTATAGTGTTCGTGTTCTGGTAAAGGTGTCATTATTTCCAAGTTCCCGTCATCATAAGCTATTCTGGCTGCACGACTTTCTCCCAAATCTTGTAAAAGATTTTCAAATTGTTGCCAACTAATGTTGTAAAGTACGACTCTATCGGCTCTATTTTTCACAGCTATCATGATTTTTTGACTCCTGTAAATTAGCAATTAGTCCTACTTAAATATTGACTCATTTATGGAAACTTAGTTAACAATTGTAGACATAGCGATCGCGCCCTTGTTGTTTAGCATCGTATAATGCTTTATCTGCATAGGCTATTAGTGTATATGGCTGCACTTCCATGCTTGGTATAAGTGAGGCAATACCCAAACTCACTGTGACGATATTAGTGATATCAGACTTGGCATGGGGAATCACCTGCTCACGAATTACTTTTTGAATGGTTTGTGCTATTTTAATTACTTCTTCTGTATCCGTATTGGGCAGGAGGACTGTAAATTCTTCGCCACCATAACGCGCCAGTAAATCGGCGGGACGACAGACTACTTCTTGTACTATTTGCGCTATTCTAATTAGGCAATCGTCACCAGCCAGATGACCATAGTAGTCGTTGTAGGGTTTAAATTTATCCACATCGAATAAAATCAGTGACAGGGGTTGCTTTTCCCGCGCTAGACGTTGCCATTCTGCTTCCAATCGTGTATCAAAACAACGACGGTTAGCTACCTGAGTCAAACTATCTATATTCACCAGTTGTTCTAGTTTATGATTGGCATCTTGTAGAGCCAGTTCCATTTGTTTACGGACTGTGATGTCACGTGTCGTAATCGCAAAACCGTCACCTAACTTGACCGCTACAAAGTGATACCAAAAAGAATTTCTTGATGGATAGTAAAAATCCTGTTCTAGAACTTTACCCGTCTCCACAACTTCAATAAAATTATCAAATAATTCTGGCTGAATTTTAGTCAAAAACCTTTTCAGGACTAATTTGCCGATCATCTCTTCACGACTACGTTGAAAGACTTTGGCAATTACAGGGTTAACGACTAAATAGCGAAAATCCTCAATGTTCCCAGTTTCAGGGTTACGAACAGCTTGCAAAGCGGCAATACCATCAAGGGAACTATTCAAAACGCTCGATAACAAAGCTCTAGACTGATAAAGTGCCTCTTCTGTGTCTCTACGGTGATTAATTTCTTTTTGCAGAAGGTGTTGTTGTCGTTGAATAGTTAACTGATTATCTAGACGTGCTACTACTTCTTCAATTTGAAAAGGTTTGGTGATGTAATCTACACCCCCGAAATTAAAGGCTTTGACTTTATCGAAAACATCATCTAAAGCACTAATAAAAATGACGGGAATCTGGCATAAATCTTCATCCAATTTCAGAGCTTGACAAACTTGATAGCCATCCATTTCTGGCATCTTGATATCTAATAAGATAACTTCTGGTCGCTTTACTTTCGCCGTTTTTAGTGCCATTCGCCCACTAGTGACACTGCGAACAGTATAGCCAAGGTTGATGAGCAAATCACTTAATAAATGTAGGTTTGCGGGAATATCATCTACTAGGAGAATGTTACCTTTATTTTCTTTGTTAGGATCAAGTTTCATTGCTAATCAGGGGTTCGGCTAATTCAACAAGCTGTTCAAATTCAAATTGACGAGCAAGTTGTTTTAAGGAATGTATCAGATGAGTTTCTGTTTGAGGAATTTCTTCTAACAGTTCCACGACGAGGTTAGTATTAGCCTCAAGGGCAGCTGCGTATAATTGAGTAATCCATTCGCCAGACATACAGGTTAAATTCTGCGATGTCAACGGGCTTTCCTCTGGATGTTCTAAATCAAGTGCAGAATTTTCTGCAAAGATGTATTTTACACCCAAATGTTTAGCCAGGGCATCAAAAATCATATGTTCTGCAAATGGTTTGCGGAGAAAATCATCACAACCAGCTGAAAGCACTATGGCTTTTTCTTCTTCTAAAACACTTGCAGTTAAAGCTATCACCGCCGTAGCATTGCCTTTGGTGGTAGATTTAATATGTTTTGTCGCTTCATAACCATCCATCACAGGCATTCTCATATCCATCCAAATTAAATGCGGTTCCCACTCATCCCAAATAGCGATCGCTTCTTTGCCATTACGGGCTTCTTTCACCTCAAAACCCAATGGTTGTAAAAGCTTCAGCAATAATTGACGATTAATCGGTTTATCATCGACTGCGAGGATTTTGTATGTAGGTTGATTAGCAACCAGTCCCAGCACATGGGGATGTTCTTCTATATCATTACTTTTTGTGGCTTGTCCTAATTTGGCTTGAATATAAAATTGAAAAGTTGTACCTTTTCCTAACTCGCTTTCTACAGAAATATCCCCACCCATTAACTGTACAAACTTGCGACTAATTGCTAAACCTAAGCCCGTTCCTTCTTGCATTTCTTTTCCGGCTTCTGCTTGAGTAAAAGCCTCAAATAGTTTTGGTAGTTCTGTGGGGGAAATTCCCACTCCAGTATCACTGACACGCGCATAGAGATTAAAAGCATCAGTTGTTTCTTGTTCTTTATGAAAGACATAGAGGGTAACTTGACCCACAGAGGTAAATTTAATGGCGTTAGTGAGTAAATTTATTAAAACTTGACGCAGTTTTACTTCATCAGTGCAAATATAATGCGGTAAATTTTCACTACCCTTAAATATGAGTGATAATCCTGCATTAGTAGCCTGCAAATGCAGCATATCTTCTAAATCATCCAGTAAGCGATAGAGATTAAAATCATTGATATTCAGAGTTGCTTTCCCGGCTTCGATTTTAGATAAATCAAGAATATGATTAATCAGGGTGAGTAAGTAGTCGCCACTACGATAAATAATCCCCGCATTTTCATATTGGTCAGGCGGAAGATTCTTTGCGCGTAACATCAGTTGAGAAAAGCCAATAACAGCATTCAGGGGTGATCGCAATTCATGACTCATATTAGCAATAAATACACTTTTAGCCCGGTTCGCAGTTTCAGCTTTGGCTGCTAATTTCTGTGCCTTAGCTTCACTTGTTTGTAAATCTTTCGTTCGTTCAAAAACTCGTTGTTCTAATTCTGTATTAACTGTTTTGAGATTCAACCTATACTTATGGTTTTCTGTGACAATAGCTAACATAACCATAGTAGTCACAGATATGACACCCATGAATAATTGTAATAATACAATTGAATTAGTCTGCAAAGCTGCGTTATAAAATATTCCTGAGCCATAACTGGTAGCAACAGCAGCTAATGTAGATATGATCGCAACCAATATAGTTGTGACTTTACTACCAAAGCGAAAAGCCGACCAAAATAAAGGCGGTAATAGTAAATATTCTAAAGGTTGTGGTTGAATAAAAGTAAAATAGCTAACTATACATAAAGTAATTACTGTCGCTAACATTTCCCAACTTAGCCAAGATTTAAATTCAGAATCAGGTGTTTTTTTGGCTAAAATTAAAACAGGTGGAGCAAATACTAAAATTCCTATAGCATCTCCCACCCACCAACCCAATGCGACTTGTGAATATTTATGCCAAGGTTCATAGCCAGATAAACAAACTATGAATGGACCTATTAAAGATTGAATAATAGTCCCAGTAAATAAACTACAAATAGAAAAAACAACTACATTTTTAACTTGACTAAAAGGATAATTAGTTCGAGCAAATCTCAAGATTAGTGTTATGGAAATTAGTGCGCCAATAGTCGTACCAATAGCTGGAACAACAATTAAAATTATATTGTTAACGAGTCTAGTATTAGTTAACATTGCTCCTAAAAAGACTCCAAACCAACGCGATCGCCCCCACAGCAACAAAAAGCCAATAGCAGAACCCGCAGATGGCCAAACAGGAGTACCAAAATCAGGAAGTAACATTGTTTTTAATACCAGCCCAGAGATAATGTAGTAACTTGTGGCAATAATTAAGACATGAACCCACCAGCGAGGATTTGTATAGTCAATACCGAGACGTTGAAAAATTTGATTTTTTTTCATATGAGATCGGCAACGAGTAGTACAAGGTAACGATATGTAATATATGATACTATTTAGTTTAATAACAAATATAATTAATTTTCCCTCGGCACACCTTCTTTCCAATCACCCATCCCTAATTTCTTGACAACAGGCAGATAATCTGGTAAAAATTGTAATTTGTGGAAACTTTACCCTTTGAGATAATCTCTTGGCTAACGTAATTGTCATAGGTGCCCAGTGGGGCGATGAAGGAAAAGGTAAAATAACAGATTTACTCAGCCGCTCCGCAGATGTGGTGGTACGTTACCAAGGGGGAGTGAACGCTGGACATACCATAGTCGTCGAAGGTCAGACTTTTAAGCTGCACTTAATCCCCTCTGGTATTCTGTACCCAAATACTGAGTGTATTATTGGCTGTGGAACAGTCATAGATCCACAGGTATTAATCGCAGAACTCGATCAACTAGAAGAATTAAATATTTCTACTGCCAAGCTGTTAATATCTGAGACAGCTCATGTCACGATGCCCTATCATCGGTTGATTGACCAGGCATCAGAGGAGCGACGCGGAAGTTATAAAATCGGTACCACAGGTAGAGGCATTGGCCCGACCTATGCTGATAAATCAGAGCGTACAGGTATCAGAGTTTTAGACTTGATGGACCCGGAAGCGCTACATGAAAAATTAGAATGGACGATTAATTATAAGAACGTTATTTTAGAAAAACTTTACAACCTCCCGCCCTTAAATCCCCAAGAAGTAATTGAGCAATATCTTGGTTACGCTGAACGCTTGCGGCCTTACGTGGTTGATACATCATTAAAAATATATGATTCCATCCTCAAGCGGCGCAATATTCTGTTTGAAGGCGCACAAGGTACGCTTCTAGACTTAGATCATGGTACTTACCCTTATGTCACCTCTTCTAACCCTGTCGCGGGTGGGGCTTGCGTTGGTACAGGTCTAGGGCCGACAATGATTGATCGGGTGATTGGGGTGTCCAAAGCTTACACAACGCGGGTAGGAGAAGGGCCTTTTCCCACCGAATTGAATGGGGAAATCGGAGAATTGTTGTGCGATCGCGGCGCAGAATTTGGGACAACGACAGGACGCAAGCGGCGCTGTGGCTGGTTTGATGCCGTCATTGGTCGCTATGCTGTGAGAATTAATGGTATGGACTGTATGGCCATTACCAAACTCGATGTTCTCGACGAACTAGAGGAAATTCAAGTTTGTGTCGCCTACGAAATAGATGGCGATCGCAGCGAACACTTCCCCACCAGTTCCCGTCGGTTTGCTCAATGTCGCCCGATTTACAAAACCCTCCCAGGATGGCAGGTATCGACGAGCGAATGTCGTACCCTAGAAGACTTGCCACCGCAAGCACTAGACTACCTAAAATTCTTAGCCGAATTAATGGAAGTTCCCATCGCGATTGTCTCTTTAGGAGCTAGCCGCGATCAAACTATCATCGTTGAAGACCCAATTCATGGGCCAAAACGGGCTTTACTGCATCCTGACGGTACACCCGCCTCTTTGCTAAATGCTTAGATGAATCAGAGGACGCGATGAATCGCGTCTCTACAAGGATCTGCTGACAACGAACAACCAATAACTGATAACTAACAACTTGTATGGCTATTAACGTCGAATCTCAAAAGCGACCAGAAGGTAGCAAGCCAAATGCTTTACGCCGTTCTGGCCTTATCCCTGCCAATTTGTACGGTCACAAAGGTGCCGAATCAATTTCTCTAGTAGTTAACGCTAAAACCATTGAGCGTCTGCTCAAACAGGCTGATGTGAACAAAACAGAGATTGAACTGAGTATCCCTGAACTTGAGTGGAATGGTACTACTGTACTGCGAGAAGTTCAATCCCATCCAGCGAAGGGTTTTATCTACCACGTCAGCTTTTTTGCATCCGCTAAAGACTAATACAGACATTTAATTTGTCTTTTTTACAACTTAAAAATTTGTGATGATTGCTGATTATACCAGGGGTTAAACCCTGGTTTTTTGTTAAAAGCCTCAGACAATGGGTTTATGAGTTTGTCTCTGACCTTGTACAATGCGTGAATCCTGCGGGATTTATCTCAGATTTCTGTAAGTATCGAATCCAAACTTTTTATGACAGAAGTAAATCTTCCAGTTTTAATTCAGCAAATGTTACAACCGGGATTTTATTCCCATGCAGTCACAGAACCAATTCAACTGATTCAGACTCATATTTCCTATGTACTACTCACGGGAGATTACGCCTATAAGCTGAAAAAACCAGTAAATTTTGGCTTTTTGGATTTTTCTACCTTAGAGAAACGGAAACATTTTTGCCAGGAAGAATTGCGGTTGAATCAACGCGGAGCAGCTGAACTGTATTTGGAAGTATTGCCTGTGACTATGGTCGAAGAGCAATATCATCTGGGGGGAGCCGGAAAGGCTGTGGAATATGCGCTAAAAATGCGCCAGTTTCCCCAAGAGTTGCTGTTTACGACACTATTTGAGCAAGGTAAGTTAAATGAGACTCACCTAGCAAAGTTGGGGCAAGTAGTGGCTGAATACCACGCGAAATCTGCAACGAATGATTATATTCGCAGTTTTGGTGAGGTGCCGCAGGTGCGGGCAGCAATTGATGAGAATTACCAACAAACTGAAAAGTATATTGGTGGACCTCAGACACAGAAACAGTTTCAGGAGACAAAGCAATATACAGACAACTTTTTTTTAGAACGTCCAGAATTATTTGCCAGCCGAGTTGAAAATAACTACATTCGCGAATGTCACGGTGATTTACACTTGAGAAATATTGCTCTATGGCATGACAAAATTACCCTGTTTGACTGCATTGAGTTTAATGAGCCGTTTCGCTTTGTCGATGTCATGTATGATGTGGCGTTTACGGTGATGGATTTAGAAGCGCGACATAGCCCTGATTTGGCTAATGCGTTTTTGAATACCTACGTTGAGCAAACTGGTGATTGGGAAGGATTGCAGGTACTACCTTTGTATTTAAGCCGTCAGGCTTATGTCAGGGCAAAGGTGACTTCATTTCTGTTAGATGACCCCAGTGTGCCAGCCACAGCCAAGGCAGAGGCGACACAAACGGCGGCAGAATATTACCAGCAGGCTTGTGAGTACACTAAACCCAAAGCCGGAAAACTGATTTTAATGTCCGGGGTTTCGGGTTCTGGAAAGTCTACCACCGCAAAATATTTAGCTCGTCAATTACAAGCCATTCAGATTCGTTCAGATGCAGTGCGGAAACATTTGGGAGGAATTTCTCTTCGTGAACGTGGTGGAGATGATTTATATACTCCTGAGATGACCCAAAAAACTTATGCCCGATTGCTGGATTTGGGAATTATGCTGGCAAAGCAAGGTTTCAATGTGATTTTAGATGCCAAGTATGATAAACAACAACTGCGGCAAGAGGCGATCGCTCAAGCAGACAAACACCAGCTTCCCCTGCAAATTATTTACTGCACAGCACCGTTAGAAGTTGTGCAAGAGCGTCTGGCTAAACGCACTGGTGATATTGCTGATGCTACTGTCGATTTATTAACATCGCAACTTCAGCAAGCCGAAGCATTTACCGTTGCCGAAAAACCCTATGTGCAAATTTGGGATACAACTCAACCACCACAGACCCAATTAAAATAAGTACTTAATAGTATTTATTAACTTATGGCATCAAACAATCAAGGTTTACCCCCCATCTCGCCAGAATTCTTTTCTCAACTCATATTTGGGGGATTTTTAATATTCATATTGATTCTGGCGGGTTTTTCCGTACCCCTGAGTATCTTCCTCGGCATTATTGCTGGTTTCGTCTTAGGTTGGTTCACAAATTCGAGTAAAAATAGCCCCCAGGAAACGACTGTAGCTTCATCTGACGGTATCGATGCGGGACTAAAATACTGGTTGTTTTTCCTGTTCGGTTTTGTCTTTTTGGGGTATTCTCCCCCCGTAAGTATCTTGCTGGGCGGAATCGCTGCTATCGGTGGCGGTTGGATTACTGCTTGGTGGGGAAGCAGTGAAGCAATGCAAACTCAGCTACCACTGGAGGCTTCAGATATAGACATAACTGATAGTCCTAGAGAAAGAATCACCAAACAGCAGAGAAGAAAAGTTGCCCGTCGTTATCGTCGGGCTTCTGGAAGTTTCAATTTCAGGTTTTGGGAACGATGAGGGTAATTCGTAATTCGTAATTCGTAATTACAGCAAAAGCCTGATATTGAATATGTTTGTATATCTCTCTAAGTTACTACCGCTATTGATTAACCCTTAAAGAATATATCGGCAGTTTTGTATATAGCTGGCGCGGTTGGTTGTAAAAAGACGCGATGAATCGCGTCTCTACAAGGGGTTTTGTCCAGTCTATAATTTTATTAAATAGCTAAAAAATCGTAAAAGGATGTCTAAAAATTTACCTTATATTATGCCATCACCTCAATATGAAGTTGAGGAAGGCTTTAGTAATTACCAAACAACTCACCAATTTTACCAAGAAGTTCACACACGAGCAGAATTTGAGAATTATTGCGAATGGTATGAGACAACGGCAGAACAGCATCGCCAAGACTTGGAAAAAATGCGCGGCGAATTAAATATTTTCCAGTGGTTTCGCCGCTCGTGAGTGATTTAAATTACTTCTAATTCATTCTCACGTAAATGAGCTTTAAATTTTTTACTAAACCTGACTAAAATTGGCAGATTAGCGCTGACAGGTCTACCTTGCCATTCAGTAGCAATGCCTATAACTTCACCTTCTGTACCTTTGATGTCAAAAGCCTGACCGCGATGCTCAGGATGATGATACATTACTACCGACTCTTTAACACGGACGCGATCGCCAATTTTCATAACAACATTTACATCTAGCTTTTGCTGTTCCACAAGCATCTCCACCTGCATTCCTCACTGAACTGCTTTTTTGAAAAATTGATTGTTGCAAACACTCACTTTTAAGCTTCTGTCGCAATGGAAGCTTTGTTTTACGCCTTTGTAACTGCTATACAAACAAAGCCTGCCCATGCAGGCTTTAACAGTTATCAGTTATCAGTTATCAGTTAAGATACATAATTGGGTTTAAGTCCCCCTCCTTATGCCTTGATAACTGTTCACTGTTCACTGTTCACTGATTTAATAGTGGTTACTCAGCGACATTAGGATAGTTAAAAACCCGCTTTGGTTTTGCTGTGCGCTTTAACGACAAGTCTAATTCTACAACAATTGACGCTCTCACAGCTAATTGCTATGCAATGTGCCTTTTGAATCTTGCTTTATGCCTACTTAGATTGCGGACATATTGGTTGCATTGGTTGGGGAAGTTGCCGACATAGCTGTGAAAATCCTTGAGGATTAAATTGCCGCCAAGCAAATAAGCCCAGACTTGTACCCCCTACCAACACAGCCAATAATCCCCCAATTATTACTATAGACTTACGGCGAATTGGTTGTTTGACTGCGGTGGGGATGGCTGACTCTGGAGGATTATCAAGTGTCAGATCCAAATCCAATAGTGCTTGGGAACTTTCCGCGAAGGAAGATTCTGGTTCTGCTTCTAGTTCTGCTTCTAGTTCTACTTCTAGTTCTTCTAGTTCTTCTAGTTCTTCTAGTTCTTCTAGTTCTTCTGGTTCTTCAGTTTTAATAATTTCTCCTGACAGCGACGATTGAGTAACTGGCACGAGATATCCTTTGGATATACTGCAAAGAGTCATTACCAGAGAAGTGTTATCATGACCATTTTTCTCATTTGCCAAATTAATCCAATTGCTGACAGCATCTGCAACTGAAATTTGACCTGCTAACACGGGAGTTACATAATCCTGCCAGGATTTTTCTACCCAATTATTATCACTTAAACCATCAGAACACAGCAGCAATACACCGTCTTCTTCCAAAATAAAGCGTTGAATAGCAATGTGTAGAGATTCGGCATCTTTTGTCCCCAATGCTTGGGTGAGGGCAGTTGCATCTATTCTCTCAAGTGCTGGACGATACAGACTGCGGGCAGAACGGACTTCTCGCGTCGCCA